>CAKQVC010000050.1 GCA_934277655.1 uncultured Clostridia bacterium | reverse complement strand
TTGCTAATGCTCTCTTTGCAAGGGTTTCGCCAACTTTTTTAGCAGCTTCCTTGTTTCCACCATTGCCGATTTCGCCTTTAAGTTCCTTATCGAGTGATGATGCTGCTACTAAAGTAACTCCGTTTACGTCGTCAATAACCTGAGCGGAAATGTTCTTGTTAGATCTGTAAACGCAAAGTCTTGGTCTTTCAGGAGTTCCATAAAGGTTTTTTCTTACTCTTTCGTGTCTTTTCACACGTCTGTCATTTCTGCTTTCTTTTGCCATTTTAATTCACTCCTTTCCCTTTATTTAGCGCCAGTCTTGCCTTCTTTTCTGCGAATAACTTCATTAGCATACTTGATACCTTTGCCCTTGTAAGGTTCCGGTCTTCTCCATGCTCTGATGTTAGCCGCATAGTTTCCGACAACTGCTTTGTTGATGCCCTTTACTGTTACTTCTGTAGCAGATGTAACTTCCGTTGTGATTCCTTCAGGGTCTTTTAATTCTACCGGGTGGGAGTATCCAAGGTTCATCACTAATGTATCGCCCTTCTTTTCAGCCTTGTAACCAACACCGACAAGCTGGAGCTTCTTTTCGAAACCTTGTGTTACGCCAACTACCATATTATTGATTAAAGTTCTTGCAAGACCGTGCTGAGATCTCTCTTCTCTTGCATCGGATGCTCTGCTGACAAGCACTTCGCCTTCAGCGACTTCAACCTTGATTAATTTACTGATTTGTTCTGATAATTGTCCTTTTGGACCTTTTACTGTAACTACGTTGTTAGCATCTACAGTAACTTCTACGCCAGCAGGAACAACTACAGGTTTTCTACCAATTCTAGACATGTTTTGTTCCTCCTACCATACATAACAGATGACTTCGCCGCCAACGCCTAATTTTCTTGCTTCTTTGTCGCTTACGATTCCCTTGGAAGTGGAAACGATTGCGATGCCCAGACCTCCGAGTACCTTAGGTACTTCGCCTGCCTTAGCATAAACCTTTAAGCCTGGCTTTGAAATCTTCTTGATTCCGCTGATTACTCTTTCTTTATTAGCACCGTATTTCATTGTAACTTTGATAATACCCTGCTTGTTGTCGTCTATTACTTCGAAATCCGTAATGTAGCCTTCTTCTTTTAAAATTTCTGCAATTGCTTTTTTCATCTTGGATGCAGGAATTTCTACAGTTTCATGACCTACAGTATTGGCATTTCTGATTCTTGTTAGCATATCTGCTATAGGATCTGTCATTGTCATTACAGTATTTCTCCTTTCATAAATTTACCAGCTTGCTTTTCTTACGCCAGGAATTTCTCCTTTGTAAGCAAGCTCTCTAAAACAGATACGGCAGATACCATATTTTCTTAATACGGAATGTGGTCTTCCGCAAAGTCTGCATCTGGTATAAGCACGTGTCGAATATTTCGGTTTTCTAGCCTGTTTTACTTTGAGAGATGTCTTTGCCATAATTCCCTCCTATTTCTCAAACGGCATACCGAGCAGTTCCAGTAATGCAGCTGCTTCTTCGTCTGTCTTAGCCGTTGTTGTAAATACTATGTTCATACCTTTAATTGTATCAACCTTATCGTAGTTGATTTCAGGGAAGATTAACTGTTCTTTGATACCCATAGAGTAGTTGCCTCTACCGTCAAAAGAGTTTCTGCTAACACCCTTGAAGTCTCTTACTCTAGGAAGAGAGATGTTGAAGAATTTGTAAGCAAATTCGTACATGTTGTCCCCTCTTAAAGTAACTTTTGCTCCGACAGGCATTCCCTGTCTTACCTTGAAGTTTGCGATGGACTTCTTTGCTTTTGTAATAACCGGTTTCTGTCCGCTGATAAGACCGATTTCTTCTACTGCGGATTCCATAACCTTTGCGTTGTCCTTAGCTTCGCCAAGACCCATGTTGATCGTAATCTTAACTAACTTTGGAACTTCCATAACATTTTTATATTGAAATTTTTCTTTTAAAGCGTCGAATACTTCGTTATTGTAAATTTCTCTTAACTTTGCTGCCAAAATCGTCTCCTCCTTTCCTAGTCGATTACGTTTCCTGTTTTCTTGGAAACTCTTACTTTTTTACCATCTTTGAACTGGTAGCCGATCTTTGTTGCTGCTTTTGCTTTTGTATCATAGTACATAACGTTGGAAGCATCAATCGGAGCTTCGAAATGTTTGATCTCTGCGCCGGACTGTCTTGTTGCTTTCGCATGTTTTGTAACAACGTTTACGCCTTCAACAACAACTCTGTTTTCTTTCGGCAGAGCTTTTAAAACCTTGCCGTGCTTGCCTTTATCTTTACCAGTAATAACCATTACTGTGTCGCCTTTTTTAATACGCATCCTGTTCACCTCCTACAGTACTTCCGGTGCCAAGGACACGATCTTCATGAAGCCCTTGTCTCTCAGTTCTCTGGCAACAGGTCCAAAGATACGGGTTCCAACCGGGTTCTTGTCTTCTTTATCTTTAATGATAACTGCTGCGTTCTGGTCAAACTTTACATAGCTTCCGTCAGCTCTTCTGGCACCATGTTTGGTTCTAACCACAACAGCCTTCACAACGTCACCTTTTTTTACAACGCCGCCTGGTGTTGCTTCCTTAACAGCGCAAACGATAACATCTCCGATGTTCGCATACTGACGGGAAGTACCGCCAAGGATACGAATACAAAGAAGTTCTTTCGCACCTGAGTTATCAGCAACTCTTAATCTGGTTTCAGTTTGAATCATGATCTGGTGCCTCCTTTATTTAACCTTTTCGATAATGTTCACAAGTCTCCATCTCTTGTCTTTGGACAGAGGTCTTGTTTCCATAATTCTTACTTTATCGCCAATCTGGCATTCGTTGTTTTCATCGTGAGCTTTCACTTTTTTCGTTCTCTTTACAGCTTTTCCATAAAGGGAATGTCTTACGAAGTCTTCGATTGCAACAACTACAGTCTTATCCATTTTGTCAGATACAACAACTCCGACCTTAGTTTTTCTTCTATTTCTTTCAACTGCCATAGTACATCCTCCTTCCTGTTAAGCTTCAACCTTAGCGAGCTCTTTTTCTCTGATGATTGTCTTAACTCTTGCGATTTGTCTCTTCAATTCTCTCATCTTAACCGGATTTTCAAGCTGGCCGGTAACATGTTGGAATCTTAAGTTGAATAACTCTTTTTTCATTTTATCGAGTTCTGTGTTTAATTCAACTTCAGTCATTTCTCTCATTTTCTTTAATTCCATTATGCTTCACCACCCTTTACTTCGTTTTCCTTGATGGCAAACTTACATTTAACAGGAAGTTTATGAGACGCAAGTCTCATTGCTTCTCTTGCTTTCTCTTCAGAAACGCCCTCGATCTCAAACATTACTCTGCCCGGTTTAACAACTGCTACCCAATATTCAGGAGCACCTTTACCGGAACCCATACGAACTTCTGCAGGTTTCTTAGTAACTGACTTATGTGGGAAAATTTTGATATATACTTTACCACCTCTTTTAATAGATCTTGTCATTGCAATACGCGCTGCTTCGATCTGGTTAGAAGTGATCCATCCGCATTCCTGTGCAACCAGTCCATATGCACCATATGTGATGGTGTTACCCTTAGTTGCTACGCCTTTCATTCTTCCTCTGTGAACTCTTCTACGTTTAACACGTTTTGGCATTAACATGGCCTAGTTCCTCCTTTCCTAATTGTTTATGCTTCAGTAGTTTCAGCCGTTTCCGCTGCTTCTACCTGTGGTTCTTCAACTTGCGGTGCAGCCTTCGGAGTTTTTCTTACTCTTGGGTTTGCAGCCTTCGGTGCTTCATTTCTATCGCCGTTTCTTCTGTCGCGTCTGTCACCGTTTCTTCTTTCACGTCTTTCGCCGTCTTTTCTAGGTCTTCTTTCTCTCTTCTCGCGTTTTTCTTCGCGAACAGCGCCCTGCAGACCCTTGTCAAGGATTTCGCCGTGATTAATCCATACCTTAACGCCGATCTTGCCGTAAGTAGTATCTGCTTCAGCAAATCCATAGTCAATGTCAGCTCTTAAAGTATGCAGAGGAACATTACCTTCGCTGTACTTTTCGCTTCTTGCAATTTCAGCTCCGCCGAGTCTTCCGGAACACAGAACCTTGATTCCCTTAGCGCCGGACTTCATTGTTCTGCCGATTGCCTGCTTCATTGCTCTTCTGAAAGATACACGTCTTTCCAGAGCCTGTGCGATGCTTTCAGCAGTAAGCTGAGCGTCCATTTCAGATTTTCTTACTTCTTCGATGGAAATTTCAACTTCTTTGCCGGTCAACTTCTTTAAGTCTTTCTTTAATGCTTCGATACCATCTCCAGCTCTGCCGATAACCATACCAGGTTTTGCCGTCAGAATGATGACTCTCAGTTTGTTTTCTGCTGCTCTTTCAATAAGAACTTTAGAAACACCAGCAACATATAATTTTTTCTTTACATAATCTCTTACTTTGTTATCTTCTACAAGATAGTCTGCAAAGTTTTGCTTATCTGCGTACCACTTGGAATCCCAGTCTTTTATAACGCCCACTCTTAAGCCATGTGGACTTACTTTCTGACCCATTCATGAACCTCCTATTCTTTCTCTCTCAGAGTCACACCAACGTGGCTGGATCTCTTTAAGATGATTGATGCTCTGCCTTGTGAACCAGCTCTCCATCTCTTCATGGTCGGGCCCTGGTTGGCATATACTTCTGCAACATATAAATTGTCTGGATTCATATCGAAATTGTTTTCAGCGTTTGCTGCCGCTGATTTGACAACTTTTTCTACGATTTCTGAACCTTTGCCAGGTGTGAACTTTAAAATGTTCAATGCCTCGTTTAAGTCCTTACCTCTTACTAAGTCAGTAACAGGTTTCAGCTTGATAGGAGACATTCTTACATATTTAGCAACTGCTTTTGCTTCCATTTTTACTATCTCCTTTCTTATTTCTTAACCTTAGATGATTTGTCAGCAGCGTGACCTCTGTAGTTTCTGGTCGGAGCGAATTCTCCAAGTCTATGTCCTACCATGTCTTCTGTAATATATACAGGAACATGTTTCTTACCGTCGTGTACTGCGATAGTATGTCCCACCATCTGCGGGAATATTGTGGATGGTCTTGACCATGTTTTGATAACTTTCTTTTCGTTAGCTGCATTCATCTCGTCGATAGCTTTCAGCAGCTTAGCGTTGACGAAAGGACCTTTTTTAAGTGATCTACCCATTATTTCTGCTCCTTCCTATTATTTTTCATTTCTTCTCTTTACGATATATTTGTTAGAAGCTTTGTTCTTCTTTCTGGTCTTGTAGCCAAGTGCAGGTTTACCCCAAGGAGTAACCGGGCTCTTACGACCAACAGGTGCTCTGCCTTCACCACCACCATGTGGGTGATCGTTAGGGTTCATTACAGAACCTCTTACAGTAGGTCTTACGCCCATGTGTCTCTTACGACCTGCTTTACCAATCTGGATGTTCGCATGGTCTCCGTTTCCAACTTCACCGATGGTAGCTCTGCATCTCATGCTGATTTTTCTAACTTCGCCGGACGGAAGTCTTACCTGTGCGTAATCTCCTTCTTTAGCCATCAGCTGAGCACCGTTTCCTGCAGATCTTGCAAGCTGTGCACCTTTACCAGGCTTCAGTTCGATGTTGTGGATAATAGTACCAACCGGGATATTTGCGATCGGAAGTGCGTTTCCAACAACGATATCTGCGTCCGGTCCGGATACGATCTGCTGACCAACAACTAACTTGTTCGGCGCGATGATGTATCTCTTTTCGCCATCTGCGTAAACGATCAGAGCGATATTAGCGCTTCTGTTCGGATCGTATTCGATTGTTTTAACTGTTCCCGGAACACCATCTTTCGTTCTCTTGAAGTCGATGATTCTGTATTTAGGTCTTGTTCCGCCACCCTGGTGTCTTACAGTGATCTTACCTCTGTTATTTCTTCCTGCGTGCTTCTTAAGAGTTACAGTCAGTGATTTCTCAGGTGTGCTTGTTGTGATTTCTTCGAAAGTAGAAACCGTCATACCTCTAAGACCAGGAGTAGTTGGATTATATTTTCTAATTCCCATTGTTCACTTTCCTCCTAATTATAGTCCCTGGAAGAATTCGATTTCCTTACTGCCAGAAGTAAGGGTTACGATTGCTTTCTTGTAAGCAGCAGTTCTGCCAACGCTTCTTCCCATTCTCTTAACTTTACCGTCATAATTCATAATGTTTACTTTTGCTACTTCAACACCGAAGATTTCTTCAACAGCGTGCTTAACCTGAGTTTTGTTAGCATCTACTGCAACCTTGAAAGTGTACTTTTTATCAGCAGCCACGTCCATGGACTGTTCTGAAATAACAGGTGTCAAAATGATATCATATGCTGTTTTCATTAGATGTACACCTCCTCAATCTTCTTTACAGCTTCCTGCGTTACGATGAAGCTTTCGTGGTTTACGATTTCGTAAACATTCATTGTTCCAACCAGAGCAGTTCTTACGCCCGGGATGTTTGCCGCAGATCTTACAACGTTTTCGTCTTTTTCTGCCATAATGATCAGAGCTTTCTTGCCAGCCTTAACATTTGCCAGCACCTTGATCATTTCCTTCGTCTTCGGAGCTTCGAATTTCAGTTCATCTAAAACGATGATCTCTTTCTCTGCTACCTTTGAGGAAAGTGCAGACTTCATTGCAAGTCTTCTTAATTTTTTAGGTAATGTATATCTATAGTCGCGAGGCTTTGGTGCGAATACTACGCCACCACCGATCTGTGATGGGTCAGTTGTGCTTCCCTGTCTGTGACGACCCGTTCCTTTTTGTCTGAAAGGCTTTCTACCGCCCCCTCTGACTTCGCCTCTGGTCTTTGCAGACTGAGTACCCTGTCTCTGGTTAGCCAAGTAGTTTTTTACCACTGCGTGAACAGCGTTTTCGTTTGGAGTGATTCCGAAGATCGCATCGTTTAATTCGATCGAACCCGCTTCAGCTCCTGCCATGTTAAGCATTGTTACTTTTGCCATTTGTACTTCCTCCTTTCCAAAAGTCTATTCTATTTGTCCTGACCTTTTACTGCGTACTGAACGCGAACCAGTCCACCTTTGTTTCCCGGAACAGCGCCCTTAACGAGCATGAGGTTTCTCTCTTCAATAACTTTTACCAGTACAACGTTTTGAACTGTAACAGTGTCTCTGCCCATTCTTCCCGGACCAGCATTACCCTTGAATACTCTGGAAGGATAAGTACCTGCAGCAAGTGCGCCGGCAAGTCTCTTATGCTTGGAGCCATGGCTCATAGGGCCTCTGTGATGTCCGTGTCTCTTGATGTTACCCTGCGTACCTTTACCTTTGGAAGTACCGGTAACGTCCAGTTTCTTGCCAACTTCGAAATCAGCAACTGTAATTGCCTGTCCCACTTCGTAAGTTTCGCCTTCTTCAGTTCTGAACTCAGCCAGGTGCTTCTTCGGTGTTACGCCAGCTTTTTCAAAATGTCCAGTTAACGGTTTGTTAACCCTCTGCGGTTTCTGTTCTTCAAAACCGATCTGTACTGCGTTGTAACCATCAGTTTCAACTGTTTTAACCTGAGTTACAACTGCCGGGCCAGCTTCGATGACAGTTACCGGAATCACATTTCCTTCTTCATCGAAGATCTGAGTCATGCCCATCTTCTTTCCTAAGATTGTTTTCATATTTTTCTCCTTTTCTTAACATTGGAACTCTCTGGTGTGACTGGCTGTTGCCGGTGCCAGCATCTTTGCACCTCGGAATCTACACAGGTAAGTCCGTTCAGCCGTTCCCTCTCATGAGTTCTTACTAAGGGAAGGTCCCTTGCTAATTCATTTTTCGAATCAAGCTCCTGTCGAGACAGTTTAGAGTTTGATTTCGATGTCAACGCCTGCAGGTAAGTCCAGCTTCGTTAAAGCGTCTGTAGTTTTAAGAGTCGCATTTGTGATATCGATCAGTCTCTTGTGAGTTCTCTGTTCGAACTGCTCTCTGCTGTCTTTGTACTTGTGTACAGCTCTTAAAATTGTCACTACTTCTTTTTCTGTAGGCAGCGGAATCGGACCGGAAACATCTGCGCCTGTTTTCTTCGCCGTTTCAACGATCTTAGCAGCAGACTGGTCTAATAACGCATGGTCATAAGCTTTCAGCTTAATTCTGATTTTTTGTAATTCGCTCATTGTTGTCCTCCTGAAATATTTTTGTACTGTTTACGCTATGCTCGTACAAGGGGTTCAAAATGCCTTGATTTCAACGCGTACAGTGTTTTTCTTGCTTTCGTACACGCGCTTCTGCGTTTCCTACATTTACGCACAAAGCAAAAATCAGGCGAATCCCTTCGCTCCCATCTGGTGGGAACAATTCTCCACGGAAATTACCTGATAGCTCAGCAACTTCCCGTTTCATCGCCTTAAGCAAGCTTTTTTAGTATATCCTATTTTGTTTCGTTTGGCAAGTCTTTTTTTAAATTTTTTTCATTAAATTTTAAATTTTTTTAGGAGCATCATTTAGTGTTTTCAATCCTCTCAGCTTTCTATTCTTTTACACACATATTGGCGTTTTCTTTTATTTATTTATTCATCTATTTTGCACTGTTAAAATTCTTTTATTATATTTTTTATGCTTTTTTCCGGAATTCCCGTCCGGTTTTTCGGACTTTTTTCGTTATTTCTTTGCAAATTATTTTCTCCCGATTTTTTATCTTCGTCGGACAGCCTGATTTTCTAACGGTTTCAAAACACGAAGGATTGATAAAATTTTGGCACACATTTTGCTCTAATAAAGAACAACTGCACCAGGACAGCCCCATTCGGTATAATCCTAACCAGAAGATCTTTTGTGCTGCTGGCCGGACTGCAGTATAAACCAGATAAAAAGGAGAAGAACATCATGAAAACATCTAGCATCAAATCGCGCTTTGCCAGCGTACTTCTGATCATCACTGTGATCTTTACCATGAGTTTTGCTGCGGCCCCTGCAGCGTTTGCAGCGGATCAGCTTGACGCGGCAGACCAGACATTGATCGTTGATGCCAAAGCACCGGTAACAGTCAAAGGCTACAATGCATCCTACACTTACAACACGTACATTTCCATCCGTGACGTTGCAGCTGCACTAAACGGAACCTCCCGCCAGTTCAATGTAACATATGACGAAAAAGAAAAAATGTTCAATTTGGAACCCGGGAAGGCTTATGAGCCTGTCGGCGGAGAAAATGCCTGCGGAGACGGAAGCAGCGTAGATCTTTCCTCTGCCGGCTGGGATCTGAACATTAATGGTAAGTTTGTCAGATACTATATATATGAAAAGGGTCAGGATTTTTATATCAAGCTTGTAGACTTAAGCCTGGCACTGGGACTGAACATCGAATATGTTTCCACAAATCAACTTAAGATCGACACTGCAAAGGATTTTATCATCGACATCAACCAGCTTGATGAAGACGGATATTTCAGTTTCCTTGATGGAACGATCCTGGGAAATTCTACAACCGGCGAAATTCTTTATGAATCCAAAGCAGACAATAAGACTGCGATCGCAAGCACGACCAAGCTGATGACCTATCTACTTGTCATGGAAGCCATCGATGCAGGAAAAATTTCCATGAACGACACCGTTACTATTTCAAAAGCGGTTGAGAAAGAATCAAAATCTGAAGATCACGTCATCCCAATGACAGAAGGACAGAAAGCATCCATGCAGGATCTTCTGGAAGGCATGCTCGTACCATCCAGCAATGAATGTGCTTTAGCTCTTGCAGAACATGTTGCAGGCTCTGAAGCAGAATTCGTAAAGCTGATGAACCAGAAAGCAAAACAACTGGGTTTAAAGACAGCTGTTTTCTATAATCCTCACGGACTGCCGAATTACTCAGCAAGTGCTGTAACATCTAAACGTCAGAACAGCATGAGTGCAAGAGATATGTTTACGCTTGCAAGCTACGTAATGAAAAAATATCCGAAGATCACAGAAATCACTTCCATGGAAGACATCAGCCTGACAACGCTCAACTACGAAGATTCCAACACCAATCCGCTTCTTTACAAC
>CAKQVC010000049.1 GCA_934277655.1 uncultured Clostridia bacterium | reverse complement strand
CTCCCACAGCATGTCTTTATCTGCTCGACACATTTATTTATTATACAGGCTCTCGCCTCTTTTGTCAAGCATTTTTTCTTTTCTCTCAGGAAACCGTTTCACCAACGTATGCGCTTTCCCACGAGCAGAATTTATTTTACTACAGTCACTTCGATTTGTCAAGAACAATTTTCCTTATTTGTATAAATCCGGATATTTCTTCTCTTCTTTACATCAACCGCAGCCACACAATCTTCGGAACTCAGTCCAACATATACTCAATGGCTAAGAATCAACTTGCCCATATATCAAGTATTCTGCTTTATTCTTTCCACAAGATATTGTGTTTCACAAGTCATCGTGACTTGCTAAATTAGATTACAGCATTTTGCGTCAAATGTCAACAGGAATTTTCGTTTTTGTTTGCATATTTTTTCGTGCAATCTGTTTTTCATTCAAAAACGGACGCACAGTTTCTTTTGCCTCCATCCTATCCAGGTCCGACCATAAATGCTGTATTTTGCTCTATACACTGTGAATTTGCCGCTTTCCGGGTAATCCCCCTTAAATCGCGCAAATTTCCACTTCCTTCGAAATAAGCAGAGCCTTGCCTCCGGTAAGATTCGTAATGGATGTCTCAAGACCATCACTTTCCTCCGGTACGCAGGAAAGCTTTACACGAACCACATCAGTATAAGACGTATCCAAAATCTGAAAAGCACCTGATGCTGCCATGTTCTGCAGCTTGGTATAGAACGTATAATCAATATCATACGTAAAGACCGCCATTTCCTCCACATCGCAGATTCCTGCAGCTTCCAGGCCCAGCTTTGCACTCGAAGTATATGCCCGCACCAGTCCGCCTGTACCCAGCTTGATACCACCAAAATACCGGGTTACCACAACAGCAACGTTGGTAATTCCCTGGTTTACCAGCATCTGCACGATCGGTGCACCTGAAGTTCCCTGAGGCTCTCCGTCGTCCGATCCCCACTGAACCTGGAATTTATCTCCAAGAACCATCACCGGCACATTATGGGTTGCGTCTCTGTGCTTTTTTCGTACGGACGCAATGAATGCGTCCGCCTCTTCCTTCGTTTCTGCCGGACTGACATACGCAATAAAACGAGAACGTTCGATCACCTGCTCTGCACTTGCCTGTTTTCGCACTGTACTATATAATTTCATTCTCTTTTCCTCGTAATTCTATTGTGAACTACCCCCCGTCTAAAGCCAATGGGATTGCGGTAGCCATATTTCAAGCAGCCGGATTCCTTCGCAAAATATTTACGCTCGGCTGTTTCGTTCATAGTATTTCATATTCTTTCAGTCGCCGGTAGTCCGCTTCTTTCAGCTTTACATCAAAAAAAGTACCATCTTCCCTGTAGTCCATGGCATTAACCTGTGCTTTTTCACAAAGATACGAACTGATATCCCCGCGCGTGTACGGAACCAGAAGACAAGCCTGCACCTCGTCCCGGAAGATTTTGCGACGAATGCTTTCCATCAATTCATCAATCCGTATGCCTTCTTTTGCAGAAATCAGGATCGACTCCTCGCCCGGTGCGGGGATAATATTTTCTTCTCCAACCAGATCGATTTTATTATAGACCAGGATCTTCTCTTTTTCTCCGGCTCCGATCTCGCTTAAAACCTTATTCGTTACTTCGATATGAAAATCATAGTTTTCATAAGCACTGTCCACCACATGCAGAAGGAGATCCGCATATGCCACCTCTTCCAGCGTCGCTTTAAAAGCGTCGATCAGCGAGTGAGGCAGCTTGCTGACAAAACCGACTGTATCAACCAGAATGAACTGATGGTTCGTGTCTAAAGATACACTTCTCTGCTGCGTGTCCAACGTTGCAAACAACATATTTTTCTCAAAAACCGTTTTTTCCTCTTTTTCTGTCATAGAAAGAATGCGGTTCATCAGTGCAGATTTGCCTGAGTTTGTATAGCCGACCAGTGCAACCACCGGAATTTCGTTCTTTTCCCTGCGTGCCCGTTGAACGCTCCGGGTGTTTTTCAACTGGGAAAGTTCTGCTTTAATGTCATACATTCTTTTTTCGATATGTCTGCGGTCTGTTTCCAGCTTTTTTTCTCCGGGACCTCTGGTTCCGATACCCCCTCCCAGCCGGGAAAGCGATTTTCCAAAACCGGTAAGTCTAGGCATGCGGTACTGCAGCTGTGCCAGTTCTACCTGAAGTTTGCCTTCTCTGGAGCTTGCCCGATCCGCAAAGATATCCAATATCAGGATCGTCCGGTCTATGACACGCACGCCTACTGCATCTTCCACGTTTCGGAGCTGCATTCCTGTCAGCTCGTCATTAAAAATGACGGTATCAGCCTCCATATTTTTTACCATTTCAGCAAGCTCTTCGACTTTCCCTTTTCCGATTAATGTAGCTGTATTCGGTCTTTCCAGACTTTGTACCATCTGACCCAGTACTTCTACATTTGCTGCTTCCGCCAGTCCTTTCAATTCTTCCATAGAATAGGAAATGTCCTCGTCACGCTGAAGCCCCACCAAAATAGCTTTATATTCATCCTCACGGATGACTTCATTGTTATCATTAAATCTCAGCATAATGTTTAGTATACCATACCCCTGCTTTTTTCGCAATGAGTCTTAGAATGTCTTGCAATGCTTTATGTACAAAAAGCAGGCTCTTATTGATTTTAAAACATATCCCTTGCGACCAGGAAAACGGCCTGCCCATTCTGAGGACGAAGCGAGCAGATGATGGGGGATGCGGGCGCTAAAAACGAAATAGACAGACGTCAGGATGCGGGTGCTGAAAGCGAAGCTAGCAGAGTTAAAACTCCGCTGCATCCAAAATACTCTCCTTCGGAACCACGACATAGCTGCCCGGTACTTCTCCCACCACGACAGCCTCCGCCAGCTGATACTTTCTGCTGATTAGAGACGTTTTGTTCGTAAACGGCGCCAGGATCCGCACCTTGCTTTCCACCGTACAATAAACATAATACCGGGTCTGATTGATTCCCTGCGTTTCAAACCCTGTCTCACACTGGAACTTCGTCAAACTGAGAGGCTGAATTTTTACTTTCACATAAAACGGTAGCTGTGATAAAAACTTGCTGCCTGTGACAACTCCCAGATTCACTTTTGTAACCTGTATGTCATCCAGGCTGTAATTTTCCTTAACACCTGTCGAAAAATCCAGCACAAGACGATTTATGACCATTGTATCAGGTTCTATGTATTTAATATTCCCTTTCTCATCCCTCTCGATATGCAGCAGGGATTCTCCGCTGTCCTCACGATTCCCATAGCCTTCGATTCCCTTTTTCAAACTCTGATTAATTTTCACAGCTACATAATTTACCGCGATATCCTCTGCTGTACCCGCAATACTTGCCCCATATGCTTCCTTAAAGCACCAGATACTTCCTCCCAGAATCATCATAATGCCTGTAAAAATCAGCAGAAATCTGCGCATAAAAATACCCCCTTAACAAATTATGTTGCCAAGAGGGTTTTCGTTCCTTTCAGATTGTCTCATTTTCATCGTCGATATGATTTCACGCAAGGCAAACTCCGCTTTCAGAAAGAAGCATGCTGCTCCTGCATCCTGTTAAAGAACTTCTTTCAGATAAGGGTTAATCACTTTAATATACGTACCCTTCATCCCAAGAGACTTGGTTTCCAGGATTCTGGCACTTTCCAGCTTTTTCAACGCACTGACAATGACAGAGTTTGTCAGACCATACTGACTGGCAACCTTGCTGGCAATAATGATGCCCTCGCTGTTTTCCAACTGCATGATGATCTTTTCCAGTGCATCCTTCTCTGAAAAGGATAAGGTATCAAGTGCCATATCAACAGCCATGCGCAGGCTTCTTTCCCTGGCTCTTTCCTCCTGCAGATGACGCTGGATCTCCAGTCCAACTACCGTTGCTCCATATTCGCAGAGTGCAACTTCTTCATCGTCGAATCTGCTGCCATATCTTGCCAGTAGAATCGTACCCCGCCGTTGTCCACCACAAACCGACGGAATGATCATATGATACTTATCCAGCATATGATACTGACTTCCCAGTACCGCTTCCATTGACTCTCCGATCAGGTTCACAGCAGTCTCCTGAATCTTCAGAAAGCTGCGATTATCTTCATCCGATACAGTCTCATATCCCAGTTCATTTTCGAAAGTAGAAGTATCATCCGCATCGGTGTAGGCAACTCCCAGCACCCTGCCGTCCTTATCCAGGATATAGACATTTGCATTGATTACATCTCGGAGAATCTGACTTAAATCCTCAAAGGATAAAGTTCCTGTGGTACTCTCGCTGAGTACCCAGTTAAGCTTTCTTATTTTTTTTAAAAAATCCTGTCCCATTTTTCTTCCTTATGGTCTGCTTCAAATTATAAGATATAGCGATCCAGGTCTTCTTCATGAATCGTTTCCTGGAACTTCTCTTTTACATATTCTTCGTCGATTGTAACTTTTTCTTCGTCCATTTCAGGAATATTGAAAGAAATATCCTCCAGAAGCTTTTCTAAAATTGTATGAAGCCTCCTGGCTCCGATATTTTCTGTCTGCTCGTTCATAAGGAAAGACATGGTTGCAATCTGATTGATCGCTCCTTCTGTAAATTCTACTTCAATCCCTTCTGTCTCAAGAAGTGCTTTGTGCTGTTTGATCAGAGCATTTTCCGGCTTCGTCAGGATCTCCACAAAATCTTCTTTCGTCAGATTCTCAAGAGTTACACGGATTGGAAAACGTCCCTGCAGTTCTGGGATCAGATCAGTCGGTTTTGCCGTGTGGAAAGCACCGGCTCCAATAAACAGAATATGGTCTGTTCTAACTGGACCGTATTTCGTGTTGATGACACTTCCTTCTACAATCGGCAAAATATCACGCTGCACACCTTCACGGGAAACATCAGCACCGGAAGTCATGCGGGAACCGGAAGCGATCTTATCGATTTCGTCTATGAAAATAATACCATTCTGCTCTGCATTGGCAATAGCTTCATCGGTTACCAGATCCATATCAATTAACTTCTGTGCTTCCTGTTCACGGAGGATCCTCCTTGCATCTTTAACCTTGCAGTTTTTCTTCTTCGTCTTTTCCGGCATCATGTCGCCGAAAATGTTGCCGATCGCAATGCTCATCCCTTCATTGCTCATATCCAGCTGGTTGCCCTTCGGTGCATCAATGACTTCGATTTCAATATACTGATCCTCCAGCAGTCCCTGACGAAGCTGCTGTCTTACCTGCTCTCTCGCTGTTTCAACACCATTATCCTCCGGCGTGCTTTCTTCTTTCGCCGCCTGGCTTTCCAGATACTGTTGTTTCTGGCTGGTATATCCACCGCTGTTCATGATGAAATCAAACGGATTTCTGCTCTGTCCTGTTTTCTTTTTATTTTTCCCCGGAATGATTGCTTCTACAATCTTTTCTTCAACGATCTTATCTGCTACGCTATATTTTTCTTCAAGCTTGCTTTGTTTCGTCACACGCATGGACGCTTCTACCAAGTCTCTTACCATGGAATCCACATCTCTGCCTACATAACCGACTTCCGTAAATTTCGTTGCTTCGACCTTTACAAACGGAGCATCCATCAGCTTTGCCAGTCTTCTCGCAATTTCTGTCTTACCACAGCCGGTAGGTCCCATCATCAGGATGTTCTTTGGTGTGATTTCTTCTCTCATTTCATCAGAGAGCAGACTTCTTCTATATCTGTTTCTCAGGGCAATTGCCACTGATTTTTTTGCTTCGTTCTGACCGATAATATACTTATCCAGTTCCGCTACAATTTCCTTCGGAGTCATGCTGTACAATTTACTTGCCATAATGCTCCCCTCCTTATAATTTTTCTACAGAAATATTGTCATTGGTATAAACGCAGATAGAGCTTGCGATTTTCAATGATTCTCTGACAATTTCTTCTGCTGTCATGTCTGTATGATTAAACAATCCGTTTGCAGCTGCGTAAGCATAGTTTCCACCGGAACCGATAGCAACAAAATGTTGATCCGGTTCAATAACTTCACCATTTCCTGAGATAACAAGCATATTTTCCTTATCAGCTACGATCATTAAAGCTTCCAGACTCCTCATTCCTTTGTCTGAACGCCAGATTTGTGCCAGATCTACAGCCGCTCTTTTCAGATTCCCGGAATGTTCTTCCAGCTTACTTTCAAATTTTTCCGTCAACGCGAATGCATCTGCAACAGATCCTGCAAAGCCTGTAATCACAGAATTTTTATAAATTTTTCTTACTTTTTTTGCACCATTTTTCATAATCGTTGATTCACCCATGGTAACCTGACCATCTCCGCCGATGCAGATGTCATCCGGTCCGCGTCTTACCGCACAAATCGTGGTTGCATGAAATTCTACCATTCCTGTGTCCTCCCTCTATTCCTTATATCCACATTTATCATTTGAACATGCGTATTTCGTGGTCTTTGTGTGTTTTTCTAATAAAAGTTCTCCGCACTGCGGACATTTGCGTTCCGTCGGTTTATACCAATATGCTCTGGTGCAGGTTGGATAGTTACTGCATCCGTAGAAAATCTTCCCGGAACGTCCCCTCTTGGCAACAAGGTCGCCTCCGCAATCCGGGCACTTCACGCCGATAGTCTTAACGATGGCTTTGGTATTCTTACATTCCGGATATCCTGTACATGCAAGGAACTCTCCGAAACGTCCGGTCTTAATCGCCATCGGTTTGCCGCAGAGTTCACATACTTCATCCGTGATCTGATCTTCTATTTCGACTTTTTCAATGGCATTGTCTGCAAATTCCAGTTCTTTTTCGAATGGACCATAAAAGTCTCTGACAACCTGCTTCCAGTCACGCTTTCTGGTTTCCACATCATCTAGTTTGTCTTCCATATCTGCCGTAAAGCCGGTATCTGCGATTTCTTTGAAGTATTCCTCCATCAACTGGGTTACCAGAAACCCCAGATCGGTCGGAACCAGCGTTTTCTTTTCCCTGCTGATATATTTTCTGTCTAAAATGGTTGCAATGATCGGTGCATACGTACTTGGGCGTCCGATATTTTTTTCTTCCAGTTCCTTTACCAGGCTGGCTTCGGTAAACCTTGCCGGAGGTTCCGTAAATTTCTGTTCTCCGTTAACCTCTTCAGCCTTCAGGATTTCTCCCTCCTCAAGGTCCGGCAGAAGTTTATCTTTATCTTCTTCCAGATTCGGTGAATACACTCTCTGGTATCCGTCGAAGATCAGCTTGGATCCGGATGCTTTCAGTCCATAATCTCCGTTTGCGATAGATACCTGCATGCTGTCAAACTTGGCAGGTGCCATCTGACTGGCAAGGAAACGCGTCCAGATCAGACGATACAGATTATACTGATCCTTTGTCAGAGAATCCTTGATGGATTCCGGATCCAGCGTTATCCTGCTTGGACGGATAGCTTCATGTGCATCCTGAATATCTTTTTTCTTGTTCGTATAAATATTTCTCGCGGTATACGATTTGCCGAAATTTTCTTCAATGTATTCGTGTGCCATTGCTCTAGCTTCATCAGAAATCCGCACGGAGTCCGTTCTGATATATGTCACAAGACCGACTGTTCCCGTACCTTTGATTTCAACACCTTCATAAAGCTGTTGTGACACCATCATGGTCTTTTTGGTCGTAAAATTCAACTTGTTAGCCGCATCCTGCTGCAAACTGCTTGTTGTAAACGGTGCAAAAGGTTTTCTCTGTCTTTCTCTTCTCACAATAGAAGATACCTGATAAGTCCCTGCTTTCAAATCACTGAGTACTTTATCCGCAGCAGCTTTGCTTTCAATGGTTATTTTTTTCTTATTAACTTCTGCGAGTCTGGCCGTAAAAGTTTTTCCTTTTTTAAACTGGACCGCAATATTCCAGTATTCCTGTGGTATGAAATTTTGTATCTGATTCTCACGGTCACAAATAATCTTTAATGCAGCTGACTGAACTCTGCCTGCACTGAGACCTCTTCTGATTTTTCTCCACAAAAGAGGACTAATCTGATAGCCTACCAGTCTGTCCAGAACACGTCTGGCCTGCTGTGCGTCAACTAACCCCAGGTCGATCGGCCTTGGCTCTTTTACTGCCTTTTTGATCGCATCTTTTGTAATTTCGTTAAACACAATTCTGCATGGCTGATCCGGATCCAGTCCCAGCAAAAATGCCAGATGCCAGGAAATAGCTTCTCCTTCACGGTCTGGGTCAGTTGCAAGATATATTTTGCCTGCAGCTTTCGCTTCCTTTTTTAATTCTTTGATCAGGTCGCCCTTTCCTCTGATAGAAATATACTCCGGCTCAAAATCATTTGCCACATTAATTCCCAGTTTACTCTTAGGCAGGTCTCTGACATGTCCGACAGACGCTATGACTTTATAGGATGATCCCAGATATTTTCCGATTGTCTTCGCCTTGGACGGAGATTCCACGATTACCAGCGTTTTTTTTGAAGATGCTGACTTTTTCTTTGCAGTCTTCTTTGTTCCTGCTGCTTTGCCTGCACTCTTACTCTTTTCGGCTGTTTTCTTGCTTTCTGACTTTACTGCCATTTTTCCTCCTGCTCTTATATTCTTTATATATACTCCTATATACTTCGTCCCTTTTCTTTTCATACCGTGGAACGATTCGATTATTCTGTGTCTTGTGGTCGATGTTCTTCCTGTCCGGAGCACAACTGATCTGCTCTGCCGCGGTCTGACTTCCTCACGACTCTCACAATAACAGATATAATAGTACGAAACTGAAAATTTTGCAATCTTTTTTTTCTTTTTCTATGCTTTTCTTTCGGATTTTACGGATTTCAATATTATTTTAGCTGAAAAACTTTTCCGAAATTGTAACCTACCAGCCCTTTCATTTCCAAAATACAAAGGATTCCATTTACAAAAATTACGTTTTTATCTAGTTTTCTACAGATTTCATCGACAGAAACTTCTCCTGCTTCCCGTATAACCTGATAAACAGATCTTTCATCAGCTCCCAGTTCTTTTACCTCGTCCTGACCCCCTTTCGGTTTCAATCCGATCCCTGAAAAAATATCGTCGATGACTGCAATAGGCAGTGCTCCATCAAGAATCAGTTTATTAGTCCCTAGACTGTAAGGGCTTGTAATATTCCCCGGCACCGAAAAAACGGTTTTCCCAAGAAGTGCTGCCTGTTCAGCAGTGATCAAAGCACCACTGTTCGTTCCTGCTTCCACTACAGCTACTGCTTCTGCCAGTGCTGCAATGATTGCATTTCTCTGCGGAAATTGATAAGGACGTGGTTCACATCCCGGCGGAAACTGAGAAAGAAGCAATCCCTCCTGCCGGATTCTTTCATACAACTTTCGATTTTCTTTCGGATAGCAGAAATCCACACCGCACCCAAGTACTGCAATCGTCATCCCCTGATGGTTTAATGCTCCCAGATGGGCAAAGTTGTCAATTCCCTTCGCCATGCCGCTGATGACAACAACTTCATTTTCTGCCGCAGCTTTTCCAATCCTCATCGCAATCTGTTTCCCATATTCACTGCATTTTCTGGAACCAACGACTGCGATACCTGTTTTGCCAAGTAACTCTGTGTTTCCTGCGCAATATAACGTTTCCGGCGGTTTCTCCAGCATTCGCAAATAATCTGGATATAGCTTGTCCTGTTTTTTTATCTCTATAATTTTCATTTTATGTTATGCTCTTTCGTCTACTTTTATGTTTAGGCTTATGACCTTTCTTCAAAAAACACAGTGTATCGTAAGGCGCCTGCCAAGTGGCGGACTGAAATTTCCTGACTTTCCTCAAGATCTGCGATCGTTCTGGCCAGCCTCAAAACTTTATGATATCGTCTCGGACTCATTTCATACATCTGATATGCTTTTTGCATAAACTTTTTTTCTTCCTTTCCCAATCTGCAAAAAATCCTAATCTGTTGCTCGTTCATCTGGCTGTTGTACTGGATCGGAAGTCCCCGGAAACGCTGCTTTTGCATATCTACTCCTGTCATAACCCGCTTTTTCATCTGTTCTGACGACTGTGTACAAGAATTTTCCAGCGTTTCATAATCCACCCTCCTGATTTC
>CAKQVC010000048.1 GCA_934277655.1 uncultured Clostridia bacterium | reverse complement strand
TTGATCCCGCCGAAGGGACCCGAGAGCGCCTTCATGGCAGAAAGTCCGCCATACACGCCCGCCGGGAAGAACTTTACGACGTTCAGTCCCAGCTTCATGGCTGCCATGATTTCCGTCGGCGTTACGCAGCCGGGCGTCACGGCAACGCCGTTTTCCACGCACCAGCGGACGACCTCTTCGTCAAAGCCCGGCGAGACGATAAATTTGGCACCGCATTCGACAGCCTTTTTGCACTGCTCGAGCGTAATGACCGTGCCTGCGCCGACAAGCATGTCGGGGCAGTTTTCGCTGACCGCCTTGATCGAATCCGCAGCTGCCGCCGTACGGAACGTGATCTCCATCACATCCACGCCGCCGGCCAGCAAAGCCTTCGCCGTCGCGACCGCATCTTTTGCGTCGTCCAATACGACAACCGGCACGATTGCCGCAGATTGAAGCTTTTTAATAATTTGATTCATGATTTTTCCCTTCTTCCAAGATATTCCATAATCTTAGAAAGCAATTACACTAAAAGTTAATTGTATCCGGATCTCGCGCAACACTACCTGCCTGAATCGAAGCAATTGTCGAAACATCCTCATCAGAGAGCTTAAAATCAAAAACATTGATATTTTCGCGAATTCTTGAAGCGTTAATAGATTTAGGAAGTGGAATGAACCCCATTTGCAAGCTCCAACGAATACAGATCTGTGCAATACTGTGATTATACTTTTCAGCAAAATATCGCATTTCCTCCAACTGCAGAATTCGTCCTGTTCCCAGCGGACTATATGCCTCCATTACCATGCCATGTTCTTGGCAATAAGAGCAAATACTTGTCTGCGTCAATCCAGGTGAAAGGCTAATTTGATTCACCATTGGCGCAACATTTGCAGTTTTTGCAAGTGCTTCAAAATGATGTTGGCGGAAGTTGCTAACGCCAATTGCTTTAATCTGACCCGATTCGTAGAGTTCCTCCATCGCCTTCCATGTAGCAGCATTCATCTCTTCCCAGTTATTTCGGCAGGAAATTGGATTTGGCCAATGGATCAGATATAAATCAAGATAGTCCGTCTTTAGCGCCTTCAGTGATTCTGCAAATGCGCGTTTCGTCTGTTCATAGCCATGATCCGGATTATTCAGTTTGCTGGTTAAGAATATTTCATCGCGATGTACACCACTCGTTTGAATGCCTTCTCCGACCCCTTCCTCATTTCCATAGGCTGAAGCTGCATCGATATGGCGATAACCAGCCTCCAGCGCGGCACGGACAGACACCGCTGCAACTTCACCAGCAGGTGTTTGCCACGTGCCATATCCGATACATGGAATGTTAACTCCATTTACAAGATGAATCGGTGTATTCTGATTTAAGAATTCCATATCCGCTCTCCTTCGCAATCGTTCAATAGTAAAGCCAAATTATTTAATGTCTGTTGGTTGCATTACAACAGCCTTGTCAGGCTTCTTTTCCAAGATATGCATTGCGGACAACATCCGATTTAAGTAGTGCCTTTGCATCGTCGCTCATCACAATGGTGCCCGTTTCGAGCACGTACCCACGGTCTGAGATTCTCAACGCCATTCTCGCATTTTGCTCAACCAGCAAGACGGTAACTCCCAAATCTCTGATTCTTTGAATCATGTTGAAAATATCAGCAATGATCAAAGGTGCCAAACCCAAGGATGGTTCGTCCAAAAGCAGCAGCTGCGGCTTTGCCATCATCGCACGACCAACGGCGAGCATCTGCTGCTCTCCACCGGAAAGTGTAGAGCCGAACTGATTCCGGCGAGATTTCAAAACAGGAAACATGTCAAAAACGCGTTCAATTTCTTCCTGATTTTCCTTGTCACTGTTTAAATATCCCCCCATCATCAGATTATCATATACATTGAGGGCAGGAAAAATCAAACGTCCTTCCGGTACAAGTACGATCTTCTCTTTCACGATTTTTTTCGTGTCTGTTTTGGCGATATCACTCCCATGATAAAAAATATTTCCGCTTTTGATTGGTACAATTCCCATAATTGCGTTCATCAAGGTGGATTTCCCCGCACCATTTGAGCCAACGAGAGTAATAATTTCGCCTTTCTTTACATCCAGATTTACACCTTTCAATGCCTGAATGCTGCCATAGTTTACAACAAGGTCTTTGATGCTGAGCAAGAATTCATTCATCGTCATCCACATCCTTTCCCAAGTAGGCTTCAATGACCACCGGGTCGTTACTTACGACTTCCGGTGTGCCATCTGCAATTTGCTCTCCATGGTTCAGCACATAAATCCGGTCGCAAATTTTCATAACAAATTTCATATCATGCTCAATCAGCATGATGGTATATCCCGCTTGTTTTAATTTTGCTACAATCTCCAGCAATTCGGCGGTTTCATTTTCATTCATACCAGCAGCCGGCTCATCAAGCAGCAATACTTTTGGTTCTGTTGCCAGTGCCCGAGCAATCTCCAATCTACGTTGAGCACCATAAGGGAGACTGTCTGGGTATTCATACCGCATTTCAGCCAGTCCCATCATTTCAAGCAGCTCAACCGCCCGTTTTTCGCACGCAGCATCTTCTTTCTTTTTTGACGCCGTGTTGAATAAGATTTGCACCAGCGAAGACTTCGTCCGCACGTGCATGCCGAGCATTACATTTTCAAGAATCGTCATCCGCTTAAACAAACGAATATTCTGGAACGTACGCGCAAAACCATGCTCTGCAATCAAATATGGTTTGCATCCAGTGATATCTTCGCTGGAGAGAAAAACACTTCCCTGTGTCGGCTTATAAATTCCGGTAATTACATTGAATAACGTAGTTTTTCCTGCGCCATTTGGTCCAATGATGCCGACGATTTCTCCCGAATAGACATCGATATTAATATTCTGGAGCGCCACAAGTCCGCCAAATCTCTGCATAACCTGTTGCACACGCAATACTGCCTCAGCCATTTTTCTCCCTCCGTTCTGTCTGCTCGTGCTTTTTTAGCAGCCAGCTTTCTTTTAACTGTCTGAAGTTGTATTTTCCCATCAATCCACTTGGCATAAACAGTACAACAACCACCATAATCACGCCGTAGATCAGCATGCGATACTCGGATAGTCCGCGCAGCAGTTCAGGCAGCAACGTAAGTACAATTGCACCAAGGAATGTTCCCGGAAGGCTTCCTAAACCGCCTAAAATAACCATTACGCAAATATTCTGAGATGCCGTACTGGTAAAATAGGTCGAGTCAATATAGGAAATATAGTGCGCAAAAAATGCTCCAGCCAATCCTGCAATCATTGACGAGATTACAAAGGTAACAATCTTATATCGGACAATATTGACACCCATCGCCTCCGCGGCAGAGTCATCATCACGAATTGCCAAAATAGCCAGACCGTATCTGGAATTCACCAAGCGGTAAATCAATAATGTAACCAAAACACAGATGGTCAGAATTATGTAGTAATAGGAACGCGTCGTTGCAAACTTTATGCCGAAAAACATAAACTTAGGGATTGCTTTGATACCCATAGGTCCGCCCGTCAAAGAAACCCAGTTGAGCATGACCATACGTACAATTTCGCAAAAGCCAAGCGTAACAATCGTCAAATAGTACCCCTTTAATTTCAAGACAGGCGTACCCAACAAAAAGCCGAATAGACCGGAAAGCAAAATAGCCGCCAAAAATGTAACTGTGCAGTCCAGGCCAAAGCGTGTAGACAAAATAGCCGAGGTATATGCACCAATGCCAAAAAACGCAGCATGTCCAAACGACATTTGACCCATATAGCCCATTATCAGATTCATGCCCAGTGCCAACACAACATAGACCAGCGAGAGTGTTGCCATCCTGATTACGTACTGAGTGGGCTGAAGCAGAGGAAATACAACAGCAGCCGCCAGCAGCACCAAGAGAATTACCTTCTGGTGCAATGCAATTTTTGTAAAGATTTTTCGAATCATCGCAATGCCCCCTACATTTTCTCAATTGTTGTTTTTCCAAGAATACCTGTTGGCTTAATCAGCAATACCATAATCAGTATCACAAACGCAATAGCATCACGATAACCGGAGCTGATATAAGAGGCACCAAGGGCTTCCGCCAGACCAACAATCAAACCTCCGATCATTGCACCGGGCAACGAGCCCACACCGCCAAGCACTGCCGCAGAAAAAGTTTTCATGCCAACGCTTGCACCAAGCGTTGTATCAATTGCACCGTAGTATGTGCCAACTAACGAACCCGCAAGAGAAGCCAAGACACCGCTCATAATAAATGTCGCAGAAATGACAAATTTCGTATCAATGCCCATCAGCTTTGCTGCTACAATATTTTGAGATACCGCCTGCATTGCTTTACCAAATTTTGTTTTATAAACCAACAGTGAAAATGCAAGCATGATAACTACGCAAATCGCAAAAATCAAAACCTGTGTTGAATTGATAACTAATCTTCCAACCTTAAGTTTTCCAAAATTCAAGAAGTTTGGAAATGCCTTTGTCTCCGTTCCGATGAAAATCTGAATCACGTTGTCAATGACAGTTGCAATGCCCAACGTTGTAATAAGTCCAGACATCTTCGGTGCGTTATCTTTTCTTAGTTTCCGTAGACCAATCACGTCAACGGAGTATGCCATAATGCCCACAAGCAGTAAACTGGCAACAATACTGATAATAATATTGCGCTTCAGCGCACCATAAAACAGAAGCGTAATATACGCGCCAGCCATATATAACGAGCCATTTGCGAAGTTGATGATCTTTAATACGCCAAAAACAAGCGAATACCCAATGGCAACCAGCGCGTATGTACTTCCGATGGCAATGCCATTGATAACTTGCTGCAGGAACATAGTTTTCACCCCTTTTAAACAGGCGGCGCAGGGACATCCTGCCTCTGCGCCGCCAAATTGTTAGAACTTATAAATTCTCCGTACGTTTTTATACATGATGTTTTCAGCCATTTCTCTGGCAAATGTTGCAGAAATGTAGTTTTTGTCCATGAGCTCTTGCAAAATATTGGAGAAGTAGCTGCGGAACATCTTTGCGCCCCACCAGATTCCGTCCGGAACCAGTCCGCCGTCCGTGCCATACATCAACTTTGTTGTCGGTGCCAGTTCCAGCAGCTCTTTGATTTTCGTTTCTCCGGCATATCCGGCATACGGAACCATTGAGGAAACATCGCCATAAACATTTTCGTAATGGTTCATCAGGAATCCGAGCTCTTCGCAGAACGGATAGCCCGCATGAATCAAAATGAGTTTTGTGTCTTTATAGGCATTGATGACTTCATACATATTGAGCGGATTGCACTTGCCTAAATCACAAAGTGGACTGTCACCGAACGCCGTGTGTACCTGCATCGGGATATCAAGCTCCTGGCAGATTTCACAGGCTTTGCAGAAGCAATAGTCGCGGATAATTTTTTCATCTGCTCTGCTTGTCCGATCGCACAAATACCGATAATAACCCTCACGGACTTCTTTTTCCGGCAGAACCTTGACTTCAAGCCCTGTTGTATATGCAATGATTGACTTGAGCGCAATAAGATCCTTCTCTTTTATCATTGCGCGCACATTTGCCTCATACCTTCTGGCAAATTCGTCAAAATCAAGCAGTTCTTTCTGCTCCAGAATGTCATTTGCAACCCATTCGATTCGATCCAAGGACTTGACTATGTAATCTTTCATGTCCTCTTTGCTGGCTGAAATTTCTTCCGGGCGCAATGCATTGGCATGATTTACAGGGAAACCAAAATCCACAAGAAAACCAATCAGGTTCGCATCCGTAAACATATCTTTGAAATACTGAATGCGGTCTTCTGCTACTCGCTTTTCACGATATGCGATCAATTCTTCCGTTGGCGTGTTCATGTCGAGTCCAAAATAACCACGCAGAGCGTTGCAGAATATCTGAAATACAATAGTAGACCGAACGCTTTCAGTTTTCTGAGGCAGCAGACTCAGCGTAACAAGTCTCTCAAAATAGGATGGATTTCTGGATGCGGGAAATGGGTGACAATGATTATCAATCAGCGGTATTTCGTTCAAATCAATTTTCATAACGATCTCCTTGTCAAATGCAACGTAACTTCTCGGATTATTCTGATTTATTCGTACACAACACCAGTGGATTTCAGAATTACACCGTCCACTTGCACAAATTTTCCATCTTCAACTTTCACGATATAAATGTCGCGCATCGGCGTGCCGACATCGCTCATCGTAATTGTACCGGAAACGCCCTGCCAATCCTTCAGCGTATAGATGTAGTCCTTAATTGCAGCACGGTCCGGTCCAAACTTTTCAACTGCTTCCAGCATAACCTTCAATGAATCGTAAGCCTGCGTAACATAGACATCAGGTTCTGTACCATTCTTCTCACGGCAGTATTCCGCCAATTCCAGATACTCAGGGTTTTCAGATTTCAAATTGAATGCGTTTTCCAAATAGATTCCATTTGCCAGATCGCCTACTGCATCCAGGAACTCCTGCTTCATAATCGTACTGCAGCTGACGATCGGAATGGTGTTGCCAAGGGTATCCAGCTGCTGTACCGCAAGAATTGCATCCGAGTACTGGCAGCACAGATAGATGCATTCCGGATTGGACTGCATGATTTTCGAAAGCATCGGGGTAAAGTCTTTTGTTGTTCCAGAAATATATGTTTCTGCTACGGTTAATGTCGCGCCAAGTTCATCACAGCGCTGAACCGTCGCATCATACTGACTCAGTCCCCAGTCATCGTTGGAATACAGCATACCAATCTTGTTGTAACCAAGATACTGTACATATTCATCAACAATACGCAGCGGCTCATACGTTACAGGCAGCGTCATCGAGAAAATATAATCGCCCATCAGCGGAAGATCCTTATGGGAGCCATTCGGAGAAATCATCGGAATCCCAGCTTCTTCATAGACAGGCGCAGCCGCCATGGAACAGCCGGAAGTCTGGCTTCCAACAACGCCAAGCAAGTCTTTATCTTCGACCAGCAAATTCGCAATATTCAACGTTTCTGTAGGATCCTGCTTATCATCGTAGACTTCAAGTTCTACCATCGCCCCATTGATACCGCCATTGGCGTTTGTTTTTTCGACAAGGTATTCGCATGCCATTTGATAAGCTAAGCCGTACTGTGCACCTGCTCCGGTTAAAGGGCCCACAAGCGCAAACTTTAAAATTTCGCCATCGGTCGCAGCAGTCTCCGTTGTCGTACTTGTTTTGTCCGTGTTGTCTGGCTGCTTGTCATTTGCAGCACACGCTGTAAACAGGCTGAGCAGCATCGCCAAGCAAAGTAAGCATGCAATTTTTTTCATTGTCTTTCCTCCGTTGTTGTTATTTTTGATTCCTTAGTGCGGAATTGCATTCCACGTTTTAAGCATACACGTCTGTATTTATTTTGTCAAGAAGATACATAGGGTTAAGATTGTCTAAATAATTTGTCATTTTTTTAGTAATTCTGCTTGAATTTATTTTCTTGACAACAACAATACAATTCAGTATACTTGTCTCAGATTCCTTGTGGCGGAATATGTTTCCGTATTGTGCGTAATTTTAAATACTATATATTATGAACGAAAGGTGTTTTTGCCATGGATATGTTTCTAAATGGAGCTTTCAAAAAAGCGTTCTCCGGAAAAGTCCTGCCCGTTTATAACCCAGCAACAGGCGCTCAGCTCGACACAGTTCCAGCTGCTGATCAGGCTGACGTAGATTTTGCCGTTTCCTGTGCACGGGAAGGTCAGCGTCACTGGGCCGCAATGCCAATGTGGCAGCGAAAAACTGTTATTGATCGCTATTGCGAACTCATTGCAGAGCACACTGAAGAGCTTGCGCAGTTGCTTTGTCTGGAATCTGCGAAACCGATTACACAGTCTCGTAATGAGGTTGGTGGGCTTATCTATAAGCTGCAGTCACCCGCTGAAGCTGCCAAGCATCTCAACGGGGACGTGATTCCTACCGGGACCGCTCCCGGAAACGAAACCACGATTCAGTTTACGGTTCGAGAGCCGCGCGGCGTTGAAGCTGCAATTATTCCATTCAACTTCCCCTTTGATCTTTTTGGTTTGAAGGTTGGTCCAGCTCTCATTATGGGCAACGCTGTTATTGTCAAGCCCTCGATGGACAATCCCCTAGGTCTTTTAAAACTCACAGCACTCTCAAAGGAAGCTGGTTTTCCGGATGGTGTTCTGCAGTGCGTCACCGGTTCAGGCAGCCAAATCGGTCCCATGCTTGCCAACCACCCTGGTATCGACCTGTATAGCTTCACTGGCAGCACTCCTGTTGGCATGAGCAGCATGGCGCTTGCCGCCAAAACACTCAAGCCTTGCCTGCTGGAACTCGGTGGAAACGATGCTTTCATTGTCCTGGAGGATGCAGATTTGGATTTGGCAGTCTCCGAAGCTGTCGAGGGTCGAATGCTGTTCTCCGGTCAGGTTTGCTGTGCCAGCAAGCGCTTCCTGATTCAAAACAGCGTACGTGATGCTTTCACTGAAAAACTTCTTACCGCTTTAAAGAAGATTCGGTGCGGTGATCCTATGGATTCTTCCGTTCAGGTTGGTCCTGTCATCAACGAGGATGCTGCCAAGAAGATAGAGTCTCAGGTACAGCGCATTGTTGAACAAGGCGGTGAAATTTTGATGGGTGGACATCGCAGCGGAACGTTCTACGAAATTACCGTGGTAGCCAACGTTCCTGCAACAGCAGATGTTGCAAAGGATGATGAAATCTTTGGACCGGTCATTCCGATTATTGGTTTTGACACAGTGCAAGAAGCCATTCGCATTGCAAACCAGTCTGTATATGGTCTCAATAGCTGCGTTTTTTCTAAAAATGCCACTTCTGCAATGACCGTGGCCTATGCGATGCAGGCTGGAACCGCTGTGATCAATGGAACCGGTCTCTTCCGATCCAACGAAATGCCGTTTGGTGGTTACAAACATAGCGGTCTTGGCACAGAGGGCACACTGACTTCTCTGGAAGAATGCTCGCATCTTAAAACCATTGTTTTGAAAAATATTATTTCCCCGGTTGAATGATAAGGCAGCTCCGGACGAAGGTTTCGAGCAAATCAGCTTTGACTTCACAACCATCGCGTGATAAAATTAGGGTAGTCAGAATTTATATGTTGGAGGGAAATCATGGCAGACGCTAATATTATTGTTGCGGTAGACCATGCGATTGATGTAATAGAATACTTATTTTCCGTAAAACAAGAAGCTAGTATCAGAGAAATCAGCGTGGCAACTGGTATGTCAAACAGTTCCGTTCATCGTCAATTGCTAACTTTGAAAGAGCGTGGCTATGTATATCAAAATCCCGAAACATTGAAGTATTGGCTCGGTATGCGTTTTTATGCGCTTGGCAACTTGGTAAAAAGCAACATGCCGTTGGTTAATCTTCTCTCTGCGGCTCTTGACGCGCTCGCAGAAAAATATGGTTTAACAACATATCTAGTGCTTCCAGACTATTCTTCCGATCTATGTGCGCAGCAGGCAATTGTTTACAAAAAAAACTGCTGCCCTATGATGCTGCGAAACGAATCTTCAATTGGTACGATTCTACTTTCCCATGCTTCCGCAACTGGAAAGTGTATGTTAGCTTATTATCCAGAAACCCTTATTGAAAAATACCGCAAGCACCCATTGGTCAAACTGACAGACAATACCATTACAGATTGGAGCACACTACTTGCTGAATGCGCGACCATACGTTCCAGAGGCTACGCACTTGATTCAGAAGAAGAATTGTTGGGTCGCACTTGCCTTGCGGTTCCGGTGCTGAACTCACAAAATGAAATAATTGCATCCATCAGCCTTTCTGGGCAAACGAAGAGTATTTTTGAGCATCCGGTAAATCAGCTAGTAGATGATTTGCTTTCAGTAGCCGCTATTGCAATGCGTCAAATGTGAATCTTGTCATTGTACATTTTTGAGTTTGTTTTACGGCTTGACCCAGTTTGTGACCCAAGTGTGTGCGGAAGCGTGTGGACACAGTGGACAAAGCCCTACGAAATCCCGTACTTTTCGCTGAATAAACGGACGGATTAGACACAAAAACGCTCAATATCACGAACCGATAGCAGCTGGCAGTCATGAGGTCAGCGGTTCGATCCCGCTTATCTCCACCAAAACAAAAAGTCATTCCGTAAGGAATGG
>CAKQVC010000047.1 GCA_934277655.1 uncultured Clostridia bacterium | reverse complement strand
ATGTTCCAGTTTCGTAAAAGTTGCTCTTGCTTCATCTTCTAAAGATGGATCGTTTTCAGCTTCTACATGGAATTTTGTGTAATAGTGGAGAAGCGTCTTGATCGGCTCTCTCTTCACTTCTTCTTCGTTACCCCAGCGGCGGTATGCCACGATCATCTTTCCAAACTGTGTGCCATAGTCGCCCAGATGGTTGATCCGGATCACTTTGTATCCCATCGCACTATAAATTTTGTTGATAGAATTACCGATAACCGTACTTCTGATATGTCCGATATGGAATGGCTTGGCAATATTCGGTGAAGAAAATTCCACGATAACCGGAGTTCCGTTTCCGATGTTTGTTTTTCCGTATTCTGCATCTTTTTCCAGAACGTCCTGTACAACATCTTTGACAAACTCTTTTTTGGATATAAACATATTTACATAAGCATTTACCTGCTCCACTTTTTCGAACATCGGATCTTCGGCAATCTGCTCTGCAATGCCTTTCGCGATCAGCGGAGGTGCTTTTCTCAGAGTCTTTGCCAGCTTAAAGCAAGGGAACGCATAGTCTCCCATCTTGGAATCCTGCGGAACTTCAATCATGGACTGAATTTCTTCTGTCGAAAGATCTGAAACCTGCTTAGCGATCAACTTCGCAATTTCCTCTTTAAAGTTTACCATTCTAAATTCTCCTTTTCTGTCATTACTTTTATACCTCTTCTGATAAGCATTGCAGCAAACACTCCGTTTCCGGGAACCAGGGTGCCGCTGAAAGTCCCATCATAAATCTGTCCGCATCCGCAGGAAGGGCTGTTTGCCTTGAGGATGGCACCTTCAATCGGTTCTCCTGCGATACGGGCAATTTCCATACAAGTTTTAAAAGAAATCTCCGCTCCTCTTAGAAAGGCTTCTGTCACATCTTCGCCTTTCTGGTTCAAGATCCTGTTTCCTACCTTTTCAGCAGGTGGACGCGGTTTCTCCAGATTTCCGGCTGATTCCGGACAAACAACAACGTATTTATGTGTTTTGCAAAATTCAATGACGTCATCGTTTTTGTTATTACCACCGTTATATTTACAGTTCTGTCCGAGCAAGCAGCCGCTGACTACATACATACCGGAATCTCCTTTCTTTCTGTATACTACGGGTACTGCCTGCACCCGGATTGTGCTTCTATTTTTGTGTACTGCTTTTATTGTTTTTTCAATCTTTCAAAGTGACGATCGTAACACCGTCCCCGCCTTCATTATAGGCACCTTTGCGGTAGGATGCCACATGTTTATGCTTTCGGAAGATCTGCCGAAGCCCGTCTTTCAGCACGCCGGTTCCTCTTCCGTGAATAATTGTCACTTCCCTCAGGCCTGCCATATATGCGTCATCCAGATATTTATCCACGTCCATCACGGCCTCATCCAGGGTTTCTCCCTGCACATTGAACGATGGCGAAATATTCATGGCCTTCGCCTTATACAGGCTTCCATACTTGGCAGATTTCTGTGGTTTTTTCTTCTTTGTTCCATCGTTAATCAGCATCAGATCTTTCAAATTCACACTGATCTTCATCATACCGATCTTTACGGTCAGATCCCCCTTTTCGTCTGGCAAGGTCAGGACTTCGCCATTCTGATCCAGAGTCAGGACCTTAACCCTGTCTCCGGCAGCTAGCTGGTCAGCGCGGACCGGATCAGCGTTGACCTGGCGGATCATATGTCCGGAGTATCTGCTTTCGCTTTCACGGATCTTTTTCTTTGTTTTTTCCAGTCGTTTATTCCGCTCGCCCAGACTTTCTACTTTTGAAAGCTTCCGCAGTTCTTTCTGGACTTCTGCTGTCGTGTTCTTCGCTTCTTTTACGATGGCTCTGGCTTCTTCCTTTGCTTTTTCCAGGACCTCGTGTTCCTGTTTTTCCAGTTCCAGGCTTCTGCGCTGCAGGTCTTCTTTCTGCTTCCGCAGGGAAACTGCAAGCATGACTGCTTCATCACGTTCTGCTTCCGCTCTCCGTTTATCCTCTTCGATCGCACTAATCACATTTTCAAATTCAATGTCCCTCCGCTCTATGAGCTGACCTGCCCTGTCGATGATACTGCCTGGAAGCCCAAGCTTTCTGGAAATCTCAAAGGCATTAGATTTTCCCGGGATACCGATAAAAAGCCGGTACGTCGGGCTTAATGTATCTACATTAAATTCCATCGAGGCATTTTCAACCCCCGCTGTAGAAAGGGCATATTTTTTCAATTCGTTATAGTGCGTCGTTGCCACAGTTTCTGCGCCCTGGGATGCAAGCTGCTCCAGTATGGCGATCGCAAGCGCGGCGCCCTCTGTCGGATCGGTTCCTGCACCCAGCTCATCCAGCAGAACCAGTGTGCCATCTTGTGCTTTTTCCACCAGTTCCACGGTATTTTTCATATGAGACGAAAACGTACTTAAGCTCTGTTCGATACTTTGTTCATCTCCAATATCTGCATAAATATCCTGATAAACAGGCATCTTGCTTGTTGATGAGGCTGGAATGTGCAGTCCGCTCTGTGCCATCATGGCAAGAAGCCCAATCGTTTTCAGTGTTACAGTCTTACCACCTGTGTTTGGTCCGGTAATGACCAGCGTCTTATAATGATCTCCGATGGATACGTTAATCGGAACCACTTTTTTCGGATCAATCAGCGGATGCCGTGCCTGTTTTAAGTCCAGATGCATGCTGTCGTTCATTTCAGGTTCTTCGCCCTGTATCCTGCAAGAAAATTTTCCTTTCGCAAAGATTACGTCCAATTCGATCAGAATCTTCTGATTGTTCAGAAGATCATGGAAATGCTCTGCCACATTGGATGACAGTTCTGCCAGGATCCGTTCGATCTCAGCTTTTTCATCCAATTCCAACTGTCTCAGTTCATTGTTCAGCGTTACGATAACCTGTGGCTCAATAAATAACGTCGCTCCGCTGGAAGACTGGTCGTGGATGATCCCCGGCACTCTTCCCCGATGTTCTGCCTTAACTGGAACTACATATCTGCCGTCACGCATGGTAACAAGAGAATCCTGAAGATAGGTCTTATTGTCTCCTGAATTCAGAATGTGCTGCAGTCTGTTGCGAATGGCTTCATTCTGTCTGACAATACTTCTGCGGATGGATTTCAGTTCCGGCGAAGCGCTGTCTGCCATCTCGTCTTCCGATAGAATACATCTGTCAATGTTCTCTGCCAGTCTCGGAAACGTTACCAGGACTTCTGTCATTGCCATAATGATCGGAAGCTGCGGCAGGTCACTTTTTACAAAAGCGGTCACATTGCTTGTTACTTTCAGATTATATAAAATCTGGAGCAGCTGTGCCATGGTAAGGCTTCCGCCTTTCCGCGCCAGATGCAGGTAATTTTCGATGTCATAGATCTGCCCCAGAGGCATTGCTCCTTTTTTTACGATCGCCGTTACAGCTTCGGTTGTTTCTGCCAGACCCGCACGCACGGTACGGATCTCAGATGAAGGTATCAGTTTGGAAATCCTGTCTTTTGCCATAGACGATCCGGCTTCTGCTCTGACCATCTCAATGATCTTATGATATTCTAAAACTTTCAGCCCTTTTTTATTCATCTGCACTCCCGTATTTTTCCAGCTGGCTCTTCAGCTGTACATTTTCCATCTGCAGATCGAAATAAGAACTTTCAAATTCGCTGCACTTTTCTTCCAGCTTGCGGATTTTTTCTTCCAATTCCTGTTTCTCAGACGCAGCTCCTGCCGCTTCTTCTTTATATTGCATGAAGCTTTTTTTCGCTTCCTCCCACATGTTCAGATAGTGTTCGGCGTCTTTTTCGGTCTGTGCTTTTGCTGCTCTCAGCTTTTCAACTTCTTCTTTCTGCTCAAAAAACTCATCTGCAACATTCACTGCAGCCAGTACCGCCAGAGAACCCTGTGCCCCGCTTGCAAAGTATCTGCCGATTTCTCTCATTTTACCATCTACGTAAGCGGCGATTTCCTGGATGGTCTTTTCGTCCCTTTCGCCGGAAATCGTATAATCCTGCCCGTAGATCCTGACTTTTACTTTATTGTCCATGGCGTTCCCCTTTCTGTCAGCCGGTACAGCATGCCACTTTCCCAGACTTCGCAAAATCTGCCGCGTGCATGGATTTTGCGAAGTTATAAGGATTTTTTATACGACAAGCTTTCTGTGCCTGCTGCCTTGTTATTTCATTATAAATTCTTTCTGTTTTCTATACAAAAAGACTTTATTACATTTCTCTCAGATTGATACCCAGTTTTTCCTTCAGTGCATCCAGAACCTTGTTATGTGCACTGGTAATATCTTCTTCCGTCAGCGTTCTGTCATTATGCCTGTATACCAGCTTGAATGCAACACTCTTTCTGCCCGGGCCTACCTGAGCGCCTCTGTAGATATCGAACAGTTTCACGTCCCTGAGGATGTCAGCACCTGCACCCTTGATGACTTTTTCGATTTCGCCGATGGTCATGGACTCTGCTACCACAAGCGCAATGTCTCTGGTTACAGCCGGATATCTCGGGATCGGCTTGAATGCTTTAGATGTATCAGCAAGTTCGATGACCGTGCTGAAGAAAAGTTCTGCTGCATAAGCTCTGATTCCGATACCATACTTGTCTGCAACATCCGGATGAATCTCTCCCATGATACCAAGTTCCACCAGTTCTTCTTTCGGTCCGTTTTCAAGTTCTGCCATATGTCTTGCAACAATTCTCGCACATCTTCCCGGATGATATACACCATATTCGGATTCCGGTATAAATTCAAGGTCACGGATGCCCAGCTTATCCAGAAGAGTTACAATAACACCTTTTAAGGTAAAGAAGTCTTCATCTTTTCCGTACATACCGATGGACATTGCATCGCTTTCAAATGGCAGATTATGGTCGTCGATGAGGTTTGCCATGAACGTATTACCAATTTCGAAAGCTCTCATAGATTCCAGATTTCTGGAATAGTTTCTGCCCATGACTTCCAGCATCTCCGGTGTCAGGATCGTCCTCATAACAGAAGTATCTTCTCCCAGAGGATTCAGGATCTTTACAAAACCTCTTTCCCAGGAATCTTCCGGAATTCTTATATAATCTACTCCTTTCGGGCTTACAAAAGAATACGTCTGGATTTCATTAGCACCCATCGCACACATCGTATCTCTTGCCAGATCCTTGATGTCTCTTTCATACGGCTGGCTTGCTTCGTTATTTCCCTTCGGAATGGTTACCGGCATATTATCATAACCGTAGAGTCTTGCAACTTCTTCTACGATATCTTCTTCAATTTCAATATCCTGTCTGACTGTCGGCGCTGTAACGTACATATCGTCGCCTTCGCCTTTTACGATCATTTCCAGGCTTTCCAGATAAGCAACCATCTGATTTCTGGACAGTTCAATTCCCAGAACATGATTGATCCTAGACACTCTTGCATGTACAGTCTTTGGTTCTTCTACCTGTGGATAAACATCGATTCTTCCGCCGGAAACAGTACCTGCACCAATCATTTCGATCAGTCTGCAGACTCTGTCTGCTGCTTTTTCACAGAGGTTCGGATCAATTCCCTTTTCATATCTTCCGGAAGCTTCTGTTCTCAGTCCCAGCCTCTTTGATGTGGTTCTGACGCTGTTTGCCACAAAGTTTGCAGATTCGATCACGATCGTTTTCGTGGTCGGTTCGATTTCGGAATTCAGCCCGCCCATAACACCTGCAACCGCTACCGGCTTTTCTGCATCATTGATCATCAGCATCTTGTCGTCCAGTGTTCTTTCCGTACCATCAAGAGTCACAAATTTCTCGCCGTCAGCTGCTGTATCAACGACAATCTTTTTACCTGCGATGCTTTCAATATCGAATGCATGCAGTGGCTGACCATATTCCAGCATAACGAAGTTGGTAATATCTACGATATTGTTGATCGGTCTCATTCCTGCATGAATCAATCTCCTCTGCAGCCACCACGGAGAGTCCTCGATTTTTACATCTTTTACGACTCTTGCGACATAGCGTTTGCAGAGCGGTGATTTCACTTCTACTTCAATATAGTCTTTCGCATCGCCTTCCTCATGCTCACATTCCGTTTCCGGATATTTCAGCTTCGTTCCAAACGTTGCAGCCGCTTCTCTTGCCATGCCGATCATGGAAAGGCAGTCCGGTCTGTTCGGTGTGATCTCGAAGTCAATAATGGCATCTTTTAACTCCATGGTCTCCGCAAAATCGGTTCCCACAGGATATTCACTGTCAAGGATCCATATACCATCCTTCTGGTTTACCGGTACAACCTTATCTTCGAATCCCAGTTCACCGAAAGAGCAGAGCATGCCGTTGGATTCCACACCTCTGAGTTTTCCTTTGGTAATAACAGTTCCGCCTTCTTCCTTCGGCTGGCCGTGGATTGGTCCTGGAATCCGGCTTCCGTCAAGAGCTACCGGAACATAAGCTCCTTCAAACACATTCGGCGCACCGGTTACGATCTGCACTGGTTTCTCACGTCCGATATCGATCTGACATACAACTAGTTTGTCTGCATCCGGGTGTTTATCTATCTTGACGATCTTGCCGACAACAACGTTTTCCATATCGCTGCCGACCATTTCCAGTGTTTCCAGATTGGATCCTGACATGATCATACGGTCGCAGAATTCCTCTGGGCTCACTTTTACTTCTGTATAATCTTTTAACCATTCTAATGATACTATCATTTTATTTTAATCCTCCTAATTTGCTGATCCGGTTATCTTTCGTCTTACTTTCGCCGTGCTGTTCATGTTGAAACTGCACCTGTGATCTTCTGTACATTTTTTCATAAATCATTTAAATCACATAAAGCAATCAGAAGCGAAATTTGTCAATACTACTTAAACTGCTCGATGAATCTCATATCGTTTTCATATAGCAGTCTGATATCGTCAATACCATATTTCAGCATTGCGATTCTTTCTACACCCATACCAAAAGCAAAACCTGTATACTTTTCTGTGTCAACTCCACCTACTTTTAATACATTCGGGTGTACCATACCGCATCCGAGGATCTCGATCCAACCACTTCCCTTGCAGACTCTGCAGCCTCTGCCTCCGCATTTAAAGCATGAAACGTCCATTTCTGCGGAAGGTTCCGTGAATGGGAAATGGTGTGGTCTGAACTTGGTTCTTACTTCTGAGCCAAACATCTGCTTAGCGAAACTATCCAGAACACCCTTCAGATCTGCCATCGTAATGCCTTCTGCAACAACCAGTCCTTCTACCTGGTGGAACATCGGAGAGTGAGTTGCATCCGGTGTATCGCAACGGAAGCATCTTCCCGGTGCGAAAACGCGGATCGGCGGTTTGTGTTTTTTCAGAGTTCTTACCTGAACCGGAGAGGTCTGTGTTCTCAGCAGGATGTCATCATTGATATAAAAAGTATCAGTCCAGTCTCTGGCTGGATGGTTCGGTCCTGCATTCAAAGCATCAAAGTTGTTGAATACTGTTTCGACTTCCGGCCCTTCTGCCAGAGAAAACCCCATGGACATAAAGATCCTTGAAATTTCTTCAATCGTGATAGTCAGAGGATGTTTCGTTCCGATCTTATATGGTCTGCCCGGTTCGGTCACATCAATCTTTTCTGCTTTGAATTTGGCATTTTTCGCTTCTTCTTTTAACTTGGACAATGTTTCTTCCAACATCTGCTCGATGTCAGCTCTTGTCTTGTTGGCAGCCATGCCGAACTCTTTTCTCTGTTCCGGAGAGAGACCTCCCATGGAACGTAAAATTCCTGTCAGCTCACCTTTCTTACCAAGGATCTTAACCTTAACGGCTTCAGCATCCTGAATAGATCTGACTTCCTTTAACTGTTCTTTTGCCTGTTCTAAAATTTTTGATAATTTTTCCTGCATGTTACTTAACCTTCCATATTAGATTTATGATTTGTTTGCATCCCTCTGACCGATTCATACATCAAAATCCCCGCCGCCACTGATGCGTTGAGAGATTCTATGTTTCCATGCATAGGGATTTTAATTCTGATATCTGAGCTTTCCATAAGTTCCTTCGAAATACCGTTTCCTTCATTACCGATAATGAGTGCGATATTCTCAGAAAGGTCCTCATCGAAGTAATAGCTTTGTGCATCGAGACACGTCGCTACCAGTTTTCTGCCGGCTGCCCTGGAAAAATCCACAAGCTCTGAAATGGAGTCCATGAAAACAACCGGCATCCTAAAGAGTGAACCAGTCGCCGCCCTCACAACCTTAGGAGAAAAAATATCCACTGTCCCTTTCATGATAACCGCAAGCCCATATCCCGCAGCATCAGCAGTCCGAAGGATGGTTCCGATATTTCCGGGATCCTGCAATCTGTCCAGCACAATAAAATTTTTTCTACTTTGTTCTGACAGAAACGCTTCTTTCGAAAACTCCGGCTTGCTTACGATAGCCAGAATTCCCTGACTTGTTTCCGTCTGCGCAATATGCTCAAACAGTCTTCCGTCCAGAACAAATGTCTTTTCGGCAAGTCCACCCAGGTCCTTGTCATAGTCAGGACGAATCAGCACAGTTTCAATTTCTGCTCCATTTTTTACAGCTTCTTCTATTAAGTTTTCTCCTTCAATCAGGTATTTTCCCAGCCGGTCTCTGTATTTCCTGACGAGAAGCTGCTCGCATACTTTATATATTTTATTGTCTTTCGAGCTGATTTCTCGCATAGCTTCCTCCTGATCCATAGGTTATTTTTTTGTCTAAGCCTTCATACCACAAAAGCCGGTTTACAACCGGCCTTGCTTTTGCTTTTACAGAAAGCTTGGGATTTCGAAGCGTGAGCTCCCTTTTTCTTCTTCTTCTTTCTTCAGGATATCCTGAAGCGTCACTTCCCTGCCTTCCAGTCCGTCTACCCTGCCGAATACATCGTCATAGCCGTTAAGCCCCTGCTTGTCCTGTGGCTTATCGTTCTCTTCCTTTTTCGGCGGTTCCTCCTGTGGATCCGGTGTTTCCAGTCCTGCATCGAATCCGGTAGCGATTACCGTAATCGCAATCTCGTCTTTCATTTCTTCATCAACCGCAGCACCGAAGATCAGGATGCAGTCTCTGTCTGCCTGTTCTTCTACCAGGCTTGCGATCTCGCTGACTTCCAGCATTCCCAGGTCGTATCCACCCGCAACATAAAGCAGGATCGCCTTGGCACCCTGAATGGTCGTCTCCAGCATCGGGCTTTCAATCGCAGCTTTTACTGCATCGCTTGCTCTCTTTTCGCCGGTTCCGCGTCCAACGCCCATGTGCGCAACACCTCTGTCTGTCATGACAGATTTAACGTCTGCAAAGTCTACATTGATCAACGCGAAGTCAGAGATTAAATCGGAAATACCCTGAACTCCCTGTCTCAGCACATCATCTGCCATCTGGAATGCTTCCAGCATAGACGTATTTCTTTCGCAATTTTGGAGAAGTTTATCATTTGGCACGATAACTAGAGAATCGACGTATTTTTTCAGGAAGTTGATTCCCAGTTCTGCCTGTTTCTTTCTCTTGGCACCTTCAAACGAAAATGGCTTTGTTACAACGCCAACCGTCAGGATTCCCATATCCTTCGCTGCCTTTGCAATAATCGGAGCTGCTCCGGTTCCTGTTCCGCCGCCCATTCCGGCGGTAATGAAGATCATATCTGTTCCGTCCATCAGAGCAGTAATTTCATCCAGAGTTTCTTCTGCCGCTTTCTGTCCGACTTCCGGGTTTGCACCTGCACCCAGCCCCCTTGTCAGCTTTTCACCGATCTGAACTTTCGTTTCTGCAAGGCATCTGTTTAATGCCTGTCTATCTGTATTAACAGCAATGAATTCCACACCTTTTAATCCGGCTTCCACCATTCTGTTCACAGCATTGCAGCCACCGCCGCCAACACCGATAACTTTGATCACTGCTGATTTTTCCAGGTTTGTTTCAAATTGTAGCATCTTAAAATCCTACCTCCTCCGTATTCCCAATTATCATTTTTCTGCCTTCGTATGCATTGTAGCAGAACCGTCCTCTATGGCCGTCCGCCGACGGCAAAACACTCTCAGCGCATGCCTGGCACACGCCATGTGCGTATTTTGTCTACACATATATTTATTGTATCATATATCCTTTGATATTGCACCCTTTTTTTCTCTGTTTTTACGGCTTTCTGGTTGTTTTTTCAGTCGATTTTCGGTGTAAAAGATATATATTTGTTTCCTGAAATCTGAATTTTTCCTCTTTCAATATTTCTGTCAAATAATTCATCGACGACCTGCTGAAC
>CAKQVC010000046.1 GCA_934277655.1 uncultured Clostridia bacterium | reverse complement strand
GGATACAACTAAGCTGTTTGAGGAGAGCACATTGTGGGAGCCAGGTCGCACAGAAGTTGTATATCTTCGTGTTAAGAATGCAGGAAATCTCGCACTGAAGTATACTCTCGGCATATACAACCTCTACGAAAACAGAGGTAAAAATGTTGAAGGAAAATTCTATTATCTCAGAAACTTTGTAAAGCTGGGTGCAGTAGAGGCTACTGAAAAATTTGCAGATCGTGATACGGCCATTAGTGCTGTAAATGCTGATGCCAAGCTGATTGGTAACATTGGAACTGCAGGCCTTGACAGCGCAAATCTTCTTAACACTAATGATACTAAGACATACGCAATGGTACTTTATATGCCTACGGAAGTCGGGAATGAAGCAAACCCGAAGAATAATGATCCATATTGGGCAGCAAAGCTTTCTTTCGGTATCAGCGTAAGCGCTACACAGGAAACATCTGAATCAGATTCCTATGGCAACACATATGACAAAAAAGCGTCTACTGTTCTGTCGGCAATCAGTTCTTCTTCCGAAACTCTTGAAATTACCGAAAATATTCAGGCAAATGGTCGCTTCGGAGCTGTGCAGGCGGAAAAAACAGCTCAGTTCACTATCAATGCCGATGTATATGCTGTATATACTAAGGATACGAGTGGCACTACTGGCGGAGCTATGGCAGTTTCAGCTGATGGTAGCAGCAAGGTAATTATTAACGGTGGGGATTTCCGTCAAGTCGGCGTGCCCGAGGATGATCCTATTTGCGACTTGATTTATGCTCTTGGTAATGCGCAGATTGAAATCAACGGCGGTACTTTTAAAGCTGTGACACCTGAACGTACCTTGAACTGTCAGGATGGATCAAACGCAAAAATTACCGTTAAGGGAGGTTCCTTCTATAAGTATGATCCATCACACCCAACCCTTGGCGCCAACGAAGTAGTTGTAGCAGATGGCTATCATGTTGAAACGGATGGAGATTGGTTCAAAGTTGTTGCAAATTAATAAGATTTAATTTTCCGCTCTCATAGAGAGCGGAAATCAAAGGGCATAAGCCGTAGCGTGATGTTGCTAGGGTAGTATGGCAACAATTGTGCCTTTTGATTTTCAGATGGAAAAAAGAAAACTAAGTAAACAAGTAAAATTAACTCATAAATAAATCTAAAAACAGGAGAAATAAAATGTCCAAGAAAATTTTTAGGGGGGGGTATAACTCCCCAAGAGCAGTGAAGAACACTGCAAACCAAAACAAATTAAACGTTAGTTAGGTACTCCTTGCGTTTTGACGGCATTGATACAAGGCGTATCTTTAATATGCTGAATGCCGGAGAGACAAGGAGGAAAAAATGAACGAAAAGAAACAGACGAAGAAAGCCCTCTTAATGAGCGTGCTTTCTATGGTGCTTTGCGTGGCAATGCTCGTGGGAATGACCTTCGCATGGTTCACGGATACAGCAAGCACAGGTGTAAACAAGATTCAGGCAGGTAACCTGGATGTTAAGCTCATGTACAGTGCAGATATGCAGACGTGGAAAGAAGCTACCGATCAGACGAAGCTTTTTGACGACAATGCTCTTTGGGAACCGGGTCATACACAGGTTGTGTATCTCAAGGTTGTGAATAACGGCAATCTGGCACTCAAGTATGAGGCCGGATTCTCTAAAAATTACACTTCCAACAGAGGTAAAAATGTCAACGGCGACTGGTATCGTGTGGACAATTATCTGAAGATTGGTACTGCAGAAACGGAAACTGCCTATGCTAGTCGTGAGGCTGTTTGGAGTGCGATTGCTGCTACAGAGAAAACTTTAGCTAAAGATGTCATGCTTACTAATGACTGGATTACACTGGATCCTAAGACAGAATCCAAGCCGTTTGCTGTAGCAATTTATATGCCTACGTCTGTCGGCAATGAAGCAAATGCTTCAAGACTCAGACCTTCCTCAGTTAGCGGCCTCGGCATTGAAGTGCGCGCAACGCAGGCGACTGTGGAAAGCGACAGCTTTGGCACTACATATGATGCAAACGCGGCGACCGTTCTCAATCGTGTGGAATACACCGACGGCGAGCACACTGTGACAGGAAACATTCAGGCAAACGGCACAGCCGGCGCAATTCACGGTACCGGAACTGCTAAGATTACCGTAGATGCTACAACGGTTTACGGTACCTATGTCAGCAACTATGCAATGGCTGTCTGCGCTTCCAGTAGATCCGAGATCATAATCAAGGGAGGCGACTTTGCAAATCAGGCTCCCGCAGACAGCGCTCTGTCCCTGATTTATGCAGAGGACAATGCGAAGATCACCATCGAAGGCGGTACATTCAAGTGCGTTGCCCCTGCATGGACGCTGAACTGTAATGACAATGACGCGGCTACCATCACCGTCAAGGGTGGTTCGTTCTACAAGTTTGACCCATCCAATGTTACTGTCGGAGAAGGCGAGATCATCATCGCTGAAGGCTACAAGGTAGTTCAGAATGGCGACTGGTACAATGTAGTACCTGAATAAATATATAAACTTTGATTTATCCCTCTCCACTCCTAATGAGGGAGTGGAGGGGAAATCAAAGGGCATAAGCTGTGAAACGGCATTACCGGTGCAGTACGGCAACAATTGTGCCCTTTGATTTCCGAAAGGAAACAGGAAAACTACGCAAACAAGTAAAATTAATTTATAAACAAATCTAAAAACAGGAGAAATAAAATGTCTAAGAAAATTTTTAGGGGGGGGGTATAGCTCCCCAAAGGCAGTGACGAACACTGTAGATCAAAACAAATTAAACGTTAGTTAGGTACTCCTTGTGTTTTGATGGCATTGATGCAAGGTGCATCTTTAATACGCTGAATGCCGGAGAAACAAGGAGGAAAAAATGAACGAAAAGAAACAGACAAAGAAAGCCCTCTTAATGAGCGTTACGTCTATGGTTCTGTGCGTTGCAATGCTGGTAGGCATGACCTTCGCATGGTTCACAGACACCGCAAGCACAAGTGTGAATAAGATTCAGGCTGGAAACCTGAAACTTAAGGTTGAGTATGCAACTGCATGGGATGAAAATGGAGATCCGACTACATGGGCAGACCTTAAGGAATTTGATGGATCTCTTGGTTTCATACAAAAGACTACAGAGAGTTATGCAGTAAATGCGGACATGAAATGGGAACCGGGTGCTACATACAATCTGCAGCAGCTGAGAATTACTAACGATGGAAACCTTGCTTTAAAATACAAGGTTGAAATTGCCGGAATTGATGGAAGTGCTAAGTTGAATGAAGCCATTGACTGGACAATGAAACTTGGCGATGAAAATTATGCTCTTGGAAAAATGAGATCTCTCGGCGTAGATCCGACGAAGTCTGATCTCTTAACAATCCAGGGACATATGAAAGAATCTGCAGGAAATGAGTATCAGAATGAGACGATTGATGGAATTAAGATCGCTATATACGCAATTCAGGATACTGTTGAAACAGATAGCTTCGGTAATAACTATGATGCTACAGCAGATGGTACACCGCAGTTTGACTCGTGGAATGACAACGTAAGTGCAACAGAGAATGTTAAAACAGATGAAGATACGATTGTTCAAGATAGAGAAGTAAATCCAACGATTACAGCAACTGTTCCACAGGGCAGTACGGATGCGACAAAACTTACATTGGTAAAAACCAAAACTGAAACACCTGCCAATATTACCATTGATGCGGGAAATACAGCACTGAGTGCAGAGGTTAAACTGATTGACCAAGACGGAAACAAAGTGACAGCAAATGCTGGAAAATTCTTTACGCTGACGATGGATATTGGAGCCAATTTAACAGTAAAAAACTTTTATCATAATGAAGTTGGCCTATCTAAAGTAAGGAGTCTTGCGGACTTAACTGAAAATGATAAATATTATTATAATAAATCAACAGGCATTATCACATTTACTACAGATGATTTCTCTCAATTCACTGCAGAAATAGCTTTTACAGGTGGCGATGGAACAAAAGCACATCCATACTTAATTGCAACCGGCGAGCAAGCATTAAAAATGAATGATGCAATTGGTCCTTACAACTTTAAGTTTGTGAAAGATGTAGTAGTCACAAATGAGATATATCTTTCCGGCAAGACGGTAGTTGTAGACCTTAATGGGCATTCAGTTAAACTCGAATATGCTGATGGTGTAAAACTTAACAATGGTAGTGTATTTTATATTGGCGGTAAGAACAGCAAACTGACTATTAATGATAATAGTACAGCACAGACAGGCAAAGTTATTGGATCTGACAAGACATATACTAATAAAGTTACATCAGCAGTGCGTGCAGGAAACTATGGTAAACTCACAATTAATGGTGGGCATTTCTATGGTATGAGTGAGGGGACTTCTTGCATCTTTACGTACACAAGCATGTCATCCGGTAGTAAGGCTACAGTTGTCATCAATGGCGGGACATTCGAAACAGCAAGTGCTTCTAACGGAACATATTTTGTTTTGAATCATCAAGACAATGCGACTGCAGGATGTACTATGACTGTCAATGGAGGAACTTTTAAGGAGTACAATCCAGGTGTTACAAATGTAGATCCAGTTAATGCGAAAACAGGAAAAATCTCATTAGGTGCAGGTTGTAGTACAATATCCAAAGTGATTGATGGTGTTACCTGGTACACAGTAAGTAAATAATATCAGCGAATTTCCTCGTTCTTATTCCGCTCTCTCTGAGAGCGGAAATCAAAGGGCATAAGTCGCAGAGCGGCGTTGCCACAGTCAGACCCGGACTCGTCGAATATCTGTGTTGGAGCAGTTTGGGTTTATCAGGCTGATGGAATCATAATCTTTTGTGCCTTTTGATTTTAAAGCATTAAGATAGAGAATTCGTTCTGCTTGCGAGGTTTCGCAGGTGGGCGAAATGAATTTTGGACATAATAAAAAGACAGACCTGCTTTTTAATGGGTGAAGGGCAGGGGAATAGAATAACAATATTCAGAAAGGAATCGTTATGGCAGGAGCAGTCGGCAGGAAAGCGACACGAAAAACACAACTGAAAAAAGCATTGTGGGGAAGTGTGACATCTCTGATCCTCTGCATGATGATGCTGGTGGGAACGACTTTTGCGTGGTTTACTTCAACGGCAAGCACGGGAGTCAATACAGTGCAGGCAGGGCAGTTGGAAGTGCAGATGTCTTATGCACATGAAAAAAATCCGTCGGACGGCACTGATAGAGCATGGGGAGAGGTAAAACCAGAGACCAATCTGTTTAAGACTATTAGCGATGGCACCACAGAAAATCCTTCTGACGACTGGCAACCGGGAACGGCGAAATACGTTCAGCTGAAAGTCCAAAACAGCGGCAACCTGGATTTAAAATACAGGCTGGGCATCAGCATTCCGGAGGAAACAGGGAGCATCAATAATGAAGGCAATGCATTTAAGCTGTCTGATTATTTAAACGTTGCGGTGCTTGACGGCGCACAGTATTTCAATACGGCGGAGGAAGCCATCAAAGCAGCAGAAAGCAGGACAGTGGCAGAGCAGGGAGAAAATTCTTCTGGATCAACACTGGAAGTTCTGCAGGAGCCGGTTACTTTGTCCAAGGGCTGCGTGCTGACAGGGAAACTTTCATCAAAATCTGCGACAGATATAGCTGTGCAGGCAGATGCAAGTCAGCAGCCAGAGAAAACCAACGAAAAAATCGTAACCTTCATCGTATACATGCCGAAAGACGCAACTTCCAACGAAGCTAACTACAAGGCAGGGGCAGATGCACCGGAAATTAAACTGGGTGTAACTCTTCTGGCAGCACAGACTGCAAGTGAAAGTGACAGCATGGGAAATAATTACGATCAAGACGCATCGTTTACTGCCGATACACCGGAGCAACTGCAGAATGCACTTCTTGACGGTGGCACGATCGTCCTTGGCAGTGATATGACGATTCAAGGCATCACGATAAGCAAGAATACGGTTATTGATCTGGCAGGTCGCACATTGACTCTGGATCCGAAAGTACCTTTGGAAAACTCACAGACAGGCAGTACAGCTTCTGAGCAGGCAGCTGATACACAAAACACGGATACTGAACAAAATATTTCTGCAGCGATAACCATACAGAAAAAAGTTTCGCTCAGCTTCACAGGAGAGGGCACAATCTGCATACCGAAGACTTTGAAAGACAATACCTGTCTGGTTCTGGTTGCAAATGAGGACGAAACTTCTGTTGCCAAGAAAATCACTTCTGCAGATGATTGGAAACAATGGCTGGCAAGTGTAATCGACGATAAATATGAAATAAAAGAATCGTCAAATGACGATGTAACTTCAACGGTTGACACCTACACGATCTCGAAGAAGAAAATCAACTAAACAAGAAGAAAGAGATATGGTGCCGGGAAAACGGCGCCGGAAAAGGAAGTTTTAAGGATGAGAAAATGGACTCAAGTAAAACTTTATATTGGAAAACATGAGAAGCCTACGGATGAAAACATTATGCGTCTGTTGATGCCTTCAATCCTGGGGGTACTCGTTTGCATGGTGTGTCTGTTTGGAAGTACCTGGGCGTGGTTCACGGCAGGGATTCAGGTGGACGGAGATGCGGCGACAAAAGCGGCAAATTTCAGTGCAGCTGTAACGGTGCGGGAAATTCCGGGCGCTACCGTTCAGACGATTGCGGCGATACAGGCGGGAGAAACGGGCAGAGCCCTTACGGTTCAGTCGGACGAAAATACAGAAAATGCATCGGGCGAGAGTGAGGACAAGGCTTTAGACGCGAATACCTGGAATACTGTTACGGCGGAAGATAATGACGGTATGGATTTTGAACTGCAGGCGGATAAAGCATATGCGGTAGAAATTCGTGCAACCGGTTCGACCACCATCGGCGGCTACGTGGTTATCAGTGACGGAAGTCGGGAGTATTACACGGTGGATATGCAGTCAGCAGATGCCAGAGACGGGAATGGAGCTGTGGTCCAGATTGACGGGGCAGAAAAAGTGATTGAGTTTTTCGTGATCCCTGGGGAAACTGCGGTTTATCACTTCACGCCGGTCTGGGGCGAGTATGAAGGCAGCCGGGAAGACGGTGTAGCGTTATTAAGCGATTCGGCAGATGCTGGGGCGTATGTGGATACGGAGACGTTAAAGGACACGAAAGACGACAGCGTGGCGGCAGCGGCATCGGATGCCGGAATTGTGTGGTTTTCAAACAGAATCCGGATTGGAGACGGATCGGTAATTGGTAATGGAAGCCTGCCTGTAGCAGATAAGTCTGTGGTAACAGGTGATGCAGTAACGAAAGATGATGGTGCGAACGGTACGGACGGCAAAGACAGCACGACTGCTGAAAATGGTTCGGCATCGGGAGGCGACCAGGTACAGAATAGTGGTTCAGATGCGACAGGCGCGGGTTCTGATTCTGATTCCGGAAAGAATGGTACAGATTCTGACAAGACCGGAAGCAGCCACGATGGTGCAGCTTCGAGTTCCGGTTCAGATGGAAATGGTGCCGGTAGCACTGGCAGCTCGATTACAGGCAGTGGATCTGCTTCTGCCGGAACGGATGAAGGACATGGTTCAGGCAGCAGTGCGGCTGAAAGCGGTGGAAACCATGGAAATACCTCGACGGAGACAGGAAGCCCTGGGGCAGGTACTGGAGCTGACACAGAGTAGAGACTATATATTTTGCGAGGAAAAAAGTTAGGGGTATAGCTCCCTAGAGGTAGTGACGAACACTGCAGAACAAAACAAATTAAACGTTAGTTAGATACTCCTTGTGTTTTGACGGCGTTGATGCAAGACAGTATCTTGCTTCATAGAAAACATCAAGTCGGTGGTTTCGAAGCAGAGACAAAAGCCTTTTGCAGAAAACATAGGACAAGTTTAAATTCTAAGTGCGTGAGTGAAAATGTGTGCATGCAATGAGAACTTTTGCCGTAACAAGCCAAATGCCGGAGAAACAAGGAGGAAAAAAATGAACGAAAAGAAACGAACAAAGAAAGCCCTCGCCATGAGTGTGCTTTCCATGGTGCTTTGCGTGGCTATGCTGGTGGGAATGACATTCGCATGGTTTACTGACACGGCAAGCACAGGAGTAAATAAGATCCAGGCAGGAAATCTGGATGTAGCCCTGGAAATGGCTGATGGCACTAATGCAGATGGAAGCAATAAGTGGGTAAGTGCTGAAGGCAAGACGCTTAATTTTGTAAAAGCGACAGGACATGAAAGTGAAACGATTTTTTGGGAACCAGGCTGTACATATGAGCTGCCTAAGCTTCGCGTGGTAAACAAAGGAAAACTTGCACTGAAGTACAAAGTTTTAATCACAGGTATACAGGGCGATACTGGTTTAAATAAGGTTATTGATTGGACAATTGATGGTGTGGAGCTTGCTAAGGAATACAATATGGTTGCCGGAGCAGACGCACAGGAATTCACTATTTCCGGACATATGCAGGAATCTGCAGGAAATGATTATCAGGGTCTGAGCATTGATGGCATTGCGATTACAGTCATAGCAACGCAACTGAATTCAGAATTTGATAGTAATGGTAATGATTACGATATTTCTGCAGAATATCCGGTAGCAGCAGCTGGAAAAGTTACAGTAGACGCTAACAACAAGGTAACTGACGCTGTTACTATAGCTTCCGCAGATAAAGTAACTGGAACAACAACACCGGTTGCAAAGGCCGAAGTACCGACAGGTGCTACAGTTAAAGAAACGAACGGACAGCCTGCACAACAGCTTGAACTTGTTGTAACCGAATCAACAAAACCCGCAAACCTTACAATCGCAACAACCAGCGATTCACAGACTCTGGAAGTACAAATGAAGGGCCTTGATGCTAGCAATACGACTCCAATAAAAGTTAGTCTGTTTGTAGGAAAAGGTTTGGATGGCTTCAAACTTTATCATCATGATCTGGAGATGACAAAGAAAACCGCAGTAAGCGGTGTTACGCAGGATCAGGAATATTATTACGATAGTGAAAGCGGCGTTGTAACATTTATGACTGCAACATTCTCACCATTCACTTATGCATATGACAAATTCCAGTGGGATGGTAAAAGAGCTGATTCATATAGTACACCTGTTGATACAGCGAATAAGGTAATTACGGTATCTTCTGCGGAGGAACTGGCTTTATTTAAATATGAGGTTACTGATAAAAATGTTAATTATAGTGGATATACTTTAGACATTACATCCGACATTGATTTGGGTTCAGGTTTCTGGCGACCAATTAATGCGGGTGGCAGAATGACAGGTATCACAATTGATGGACAGGGACATACCATTCGCAATATGTTGGTTCGTAGTTCGACTGCTTATTATACGGGATCTGGCTATTATGGATTTGCATTTATTGGGAACATGACTGGAGCAGTAACCATTAAGAACCTTACCTTTGATAAAGCAAATGTAGCTGCAGCAAAAGGATATGAAAAAGGGTATGCAGGAAATGTCGGCGGTATCGTAATGGGTTATACTTATGGTACAACCGTTTTTGATAATGTCAAAGTCGTAAACAGCCAAGTTTATGGCTATGGAAAGATTGGAACCCTGCTTGGTATGGGTGCAGATCCGGGGGTAAAAGTGACGTTTAAAGATTGCGTATCACAGGGTAATACAATTAGTGCAGCATATGATATGGGCGGTCTTGCCGGAATGATTCAGCGTGGGAACGGAGTGGACAATGCTAGAGTAGAGAATTGCACGGTTAAAAACATTACGGTTAACTATTATCCAGAGGGTAGCTATGTAGACATTAATGATGCAGAGGCAACTCTTAAATCCAATGATAAACCAGATGGAACGGATATTACAAAAAAAGTTAGTGGAAAGTATTTAGAAGAAGCCGGTTATTACTGGTGCGGGTATGGGGACTATTATGTTTCTTATGGTAATAGCTCATACGATGCATCGGTAAAAGGCTTTAGCAAATGTCTTGCAAATAGCGAGTATGGTGTTAATCAATAATCAAGGTTTGTAAATAAATACCTTATGATAACTATGAGCGAGAGGTTCCTAGGTAGAACTTTTCGCTCATAGTTTGTTTTGCAAAAACGAAAAAACCCGCATAGGTCTCTAATTGATGTAAGTGGTAAACCACCGGTACTGTTTACCTCACAAATAACCGCCTGAGTCTATAATATAAATCCCATTATATGTATTGCAATTTATTCCATATCGTGTTATTCTTAATTTACAGATTCTGTATGTTCCTGGTGCATCGTATCGCCCACTTGCTTGGCATACTTGGCATTTCAGGGACTTT
>CAKQVC010000045.1 GCA_934277655.1 uncultured Clostridia bacterium | reverse complement strand
TACAGTGGAGAACAACCACGCATACATTGATCCGGATAAGTGTAAGAACTGCGGACTTTGTGCAAAAGAATGTCCAACCAATGCGATCAATAACATGAGAGCAAAGAGAAAACCGGCAGTAAAGGAAGAAGCTCCTGCACCAGCTAAGGCTGAAGCGTAGGAAAGAACCTTTCAATCTAAAATCATAATAAAAAAGCCTGTCAGCAGAGTAAAATCCGCCGACAGGCTTTTTCTGTAAAGAAACGAAGAAAAAATTACGGTATATATCGTTCAGATGTGACAGGCTATATGTAAGCGCCAAACCATGCCCTATGTGCGCATGGTTTGGCGCTTACGGCTATATGAAATTTTGAAACAATAAAAGCAGAAGCTTGATTTTATAGGGGAGATATGATATATTTATAATAATAAATGAACGATTAGTTATTATAAGAAAAAGGGGTATAATGAAAATTACACAAGAGCAGCATAAAAAACGAAAAGAAGAAATTATGGAAGCATGTTTTGCGTGTTACGCAGAAAACGGGCTGAACGGTACAGGAATCAAGGCGCTTGCAGAAGCATGCGGATGTACGACAGGAAACCTGTATGTATATTTTAAGAACCTGGATGAACTGATTATTGAATCCACTGCATATTGCATGACGAAGGTTGAAGATGACTTTATGGCAAAAGCCCCTGTCGATATTCAGGATGTTATGCGGTTCATTGAAGAAATTCCATATTGGACGGCAGAGAAACATGGCAAAAAGTATCGCCTGATGTACCAGGTTTATACACATCCTAAATATATCGAGCACGGTAAAAAGTTTTTCGAAGGGATTAATGAACGATACAGTGCATATGCTGCACAGTTGGAACCGAAGTTGGGGATCCCCCGTGATACGATCACGGCTTTGATCTTTATCCTTATCAGAGCTTGCGTACATTATGCCCTGTTTGAAGATGAATATTACCTGGAATGCCAGTTGAAAGTCTTAAAAGAAAGTGTCATTTTATTTGCAGAAAAACAGAAACAAAAATAACAGCAATCACAATATCAATAACAGAAGCAATCAGTAAAGGAGGAAAGGCAAAATGAAAAAGCGACTACTCAGCATTTTGATGATATGCAGCATGGTTTTAAGCATGTTTCCGGCAGTCTCTTACGCTGAAACCGGGGAAGCGAATACAAATACCGCGGCAGTGCAGACAGCTGCGGCAAATACCGAGAAGGCAATACGCTTCAATACAGATGGGATTGCCGGTTACAACAACCATAAATATCACTATATCTATTACGGTAAATGGAAAGGAAATCCGATCAAATGGCTTGTGCTTGATGATAAAACCAATACAGGCAAAGACGGCTTTTTCCTGCTGTCTGAGGGTCTGATAGATGTGTTGCAGAAATTTGATGATAATAGCACGAAATGGCAGGAAAGCAGCGCGCAGAAATGGTGCGAGGATTTTGCCGGGATAAGCGGAAACAGTGTGCCGGATGCATTTACCTCTGTCGAGCGTGATGCGATTTTAGAGACGGTAAAATCTGATGACACATATACATACTTTGATCCCCGCCTTCCTATTATCTTTGAAGCATACGAAAACATTCTGAATGGTGATAAGGTTTTTTATCTGTCTGCGGAGGAGGCGGAAAGCTCTAAATACGGAAAGCCAATTGATTCAACTTTCGATTATGGCTGGTTTCTGCGTTCTTACATCAATGCAACATTCGCGGCATATTGCCCAGATCGGGGATCCATTATAGACATGATATATCCCGGAAATAGTGAGCACCCGCGCCCTGCTTTTAACCTTGGAAAGAGTGAAATCGTTTTCGCATCCAGTGCTGACGGCGGCAAAACAGATGCCGCCACAGACAGTAATCTGACGGCTGTCGGCGACTGGAGCGGCGATACATGGAAGCTGACATTAAAGGACAGCAGCCGGAGCTTCAGCGCTTCCGCAGATAAAGCAAATGCGAAGCAGGGAGAAACAATTTCTATCAACTATTCCGGTGCGAAAACCGGCGACAATGAATATGTTTCAGCAATCATTATGGACAGAAATGGCGAACTACTCTACTATGTACGCATCGCGCAAAACAGCGCAGACGGCAGTGCGCAGATTACCGTGCCTGAAGGTCTTGAGCCGGGAAGATATGTGCTTAGGGTGTTCAGTGAGCAGTACAACGGAGAGTGCAATACGGATTATGTAAGCGAGTTTGTGAATTTGAGCTTTTCGATTTCCGGAGGCATTGATGAGTCTGTCACAAACCAGATTTCGGGCTATAATGATGCGTGCGGCTACGACTATATCTATTACGGCAGCTACGAGGGAAGCCCGATCAAGTGGCGCGTTTTGGATAATCAGACCAATTCGGGAGAGCCGGGATAATTCCTGCTGTCTGAAGAACTGCTGGGATCAGAGTACTACGGAGGCGTGTATTTTTCCTATGATGGCGTATCTACATGGCAGGGCAGCTATGCGCAGAGCTGGTGCAAGGAGTTTGCAGAAAACTCCTTTACCGAAGATGAAAAAAAGTATGCCATGACTGTCAGCAAGAAAGAAGCCAGAGAGTATGAAGCGAACGATATCGTTGGATTTCTTGAGTCTGAGCTGATAAACGAACAGGTATTTTTCCTGTCGGCATATGAGGCAAGAAATCCAAGCTACGGATTTACGGGAAACGAGACGCGTGTGGCCAAATGGAAATATGATTCAAGAGCTTGGTGGTGGATTCGCTCCTATTATTCTCTTCATGGAATGGGCTACATCGACACTGATGGTAGGATGGCTTACGGGGATTTCCTTGATGAGGATGCCCTGAAACAGAGGCGACCGGCCCGCCCTGCATTTAATCTTGACGGCAGCGATATTTTATTCCTGTCTAATGCAAAAGGCGGCAAAGCAGATACAGAAACAGATCCTGATCTGGCGGCCATTCCTGAGCACGGCAGTGGTGAATGGAAGCTGACAATACATGACAGAACCCGGACGAACTTTAGCGCCAAGACTTTGGGATATACAGATGTGGCTGCAGGGAAAGATATCAGAGTAGGATATTCCGGTGCAAGGAAAGGTAGCAACGAATATGTTTCAGTTATAATTGCCGATGAGCAGGGACAGAACCTGTATTACGGACGTATCGCAGAGGACAGCGAGAGCGGAGAGGCGGCGGTCGCCGTTCCGTATTCCCTGCCTGTAGGAAAATATACGCTGAAAGTTTACAGCGAGCAGTACAACGGGGATTACAGAACCGATTATGCCGGCAATTTTGTGGAGCTTCCGATTAGCGTAACAGGTCCGGATACGGAAGGTCCGTATGTGAGAATAGAGTCCGTCAAGCGTATCAGTACGACAGAGGCTGAGGTGACATTCAAGAGCAGTGAGCCGGGTAAATATAGCTATGATCTGGTAGAGAGCGGCGAAGGGTTTCAAGACGGCAAATTTGGCTACGGTCACGGCATGATACCAAACAGGAAGGCGCAGACCATTATCGTCAGCGGTCTGCGGCCGAGAGAAGGCTGTGACATATACTTCGCTGTCTTTGACCAAAGCGGCAATCAGCGTCCGAGCAAAGTTATGGCATCGATTCCCGCAGATGTAATACATAAAGTGACGCTGCATGCAGGAAACGGCGCTGTCATTGCAGAGGGCAAAGATGTTACACAGTATGCGGAGGGAGAAAGTGTCATCCTGCCGACAGCAGAAGATATGAGCCGCAGCGGAGGCGTCTTCAAAGGCTGGTATACGGATTGTGATTTTGCCGGTGCGCCTGTGACGAAGATCAGCGATACCGATAAGGGCGACAAAGTATTCTATGCAAAATGGGAATGGGACGGACAGGAACAGTTCAGCTTAAGCCCGGGTAAGACCTATTATTTCGACCTTTCGGGCGCGGGAATACCAGGTACGGTCAATGGAGGAAATGCGGCCGGCGCAGTTTCGGTGCCGGATCAGAGCCTGCACTACGTTCCGTTTACCTATGTAGGAACGATCGATGCCTACAGTTTTTCAAAGGAGATGAAAACCACCGACGAATCCGCAGTGGGAAACCAGTATCTGCACAGTCTGTTTGTGTCGGACTATAACGTGGTGCATTCTACAGGCTGGTCCAATATTAACAAGGCGGGATATATCTTCGGCAAATCCTATACCAGCGGCAATATAAGCTACACGATGCGCGCACTGTCCGGAGGAAACCGGTATACACTGGGAGGAAAGGAAGCAATCGGACCTCGCAATAATGAATGGGATACTATCCTTGATAAGAATGAAGAATATATCAAAAACGCTGATATGTTTTCGTGGGTGCAGGATGAATGCGAAGACGGAGGTATTCTAACCAACCGCATGCTGCGCGGATATAGCATAAATGGCGGCACAGTGCGTACCGCCGGCGGCAGTTTTGAAGGCAATATACAGGAACATTACGGCTTCCGGCCTGTGCTTGAGCTTCCGAACGTGGAGACTTTGGGAGCAGACGGACTCAAGGCGGTAACACTTGATCTGAACGGTGGAAGTGTGAACGGCAGGAGCGATGAAAATATTCAGATCGTTGTTAAAAAAGGAGAATCGTTTACCGCACCTACGGCCGAGGGACTTGTCGGTGATACAGGACTTTTATCCAACTGGATCGGAAGCGACGGCAAATCCTATCAGCCGGGCGACAGCGTTCCGGCGGAGATAACTTCCCTTACGGCGCAGTGGGGAAGTCTGTCCGGTGAGATCAAGATTGGCACACATAAATGGAATAAACTTTTAACCGATGTGAACTATGACCTGTTTTTCAAAGCCGGTGAGAGTGTGGAAATTACAGCTTCCGATGAAAACAGCGGAAAAGTTACCATCGCATATCTGGCCAGCGATAAGACGCTTGCTGAAAGCGAACTTAAACAAATGTTGTTCATACAGTATCCGGGCAAATTGCAAATAGGCGACCCATATCTTGATAGAGATGGAAGATATATCATTTATGCCAGACTGTCAGATGCCTCGGGAAATGTCAGATATATCAGCTCGGACGGTATCGTGGTTGATAATACCGCCCCGGTTATTTCCGGAATTAAAGACGGCGAGACATATTGCGAAGCACAAATTGTTTCGGTAGAAGAGGCAAATCTTGACAGTATCACCGTCAACGGAAACCCTGTTACACTTACAGACGGAAAACTTACGCTGAATCCGGCTGACGGAGAGCAGAATGTTGTTGTGACCGACAAGGTCGGAAATACCGCATCGGTGACCGTGACCGTAAACGATGGACATACGCCGCTTGCGGATGATAACGACTGCACTACGTCGGTTCTTTGCCGTTATTGCAATGCAGTTATTACTGCTGCGAAACAGCATGACTTTACAGGAGCTTTGAAGAGTGATGAAACAGGTCACTGGCATCAGTGTCAGAATGAAGGCTGCAGCGTCTGCGAGACGAAAGCCTCTCATACAGGCGGCGAGGCAACCTGTACAGAAAAAGCTATCTGCACGGAATGCGGGCAGGTATACGGCGCACTTGCACCAGATAACCATACAGGAAAAGAAGAGTGGATAAAGACAGCGACAGAACACACGAAAAAGTGGATGTGCTGCGGAGCTGTGACAGTGGAAACGGAAGCACACACTTGGAAAGGCAATATATGCGAAAAATGTGGCTACAAGCATTCGTCTGGTAACTCCGGAAGCTCCGGCGGAAGCGGTTCAGGAGGATCTGGAAGCTCTGGCGGAAGTGGTTCAGGAAGTTCCGGAGGATCCGGTAGTTCTGGCGGCTCCAGCAGTTCAGGAGGAAGCAGTTCGAGCAGCTCCGGAGGCTCGTATAATCCTGTTCAAAAGCCTGAAATAATTATAAAAGGCGGCAGTGCTGACCTTGAAAACGACGGCACAACCTTGGTTATAACCCCTGACGAGGGTATGACGATTTCAAAAGTAACTGTAAACGGACAAGAGGTATCGGTCACGGATAACAAAATTACCGGAGTCAAAACAGGTGACAAGATTGAAGTGATTTGCACGAAAATAGAGCCGGCGAAAGAAGAACTTTCCAGGACATTTAAAGAAAAAATCCTCAACTTGAAGATCACTGTCAGAACTACAAAGACTACGAGGGGAAATATCAAAGTTACAGCCAAGGACAGTGAAAAATTGGAGAATCTCGTGAAAAACATTGAGAAAGCAGGATACACGGTTAAATACAAGTTCTACAAATCGACGAAAAAAGCTTCAAAGTATTCCGCAATACTCGAAAAAAAGAGTTGTACATATACCAATACAACCGGAAAAAATGGCAAAAAATATTTTTACAAAGTAAAGATCATGGTATATGACAAGAAGAACAAGTTGATAGCGGCGAGTGACTTAACGCAGTGCAAGTACGGTGTAAGACTGTGGAATAAATAAGTTCCTTGTAATTTAAAAGTAATAGAATAAAAATGTATAACGAAAGGGCATGCCGCAATCGGTATGCCCTTTCGGTTGCAGGGGAAGTGCCCTCCTGTTATATTAGATTACATACTAACTCGAAAGATTTTGAAAGTATAATCGGAGAGTTTTGGCATTTTCAACCCGAAAGATTTATAACATATATTCTGTTCGACAAGTCCGTGTTCCTGTGTTAGAATAGAAAAGAACCGCCTGGCGGGAAACAGAAAATAACAAGCGGACAGAATGCAGACGGAAGACAGCCGCAGGAAAATGACAGTGATAAGGCAGAGACGCTTGGACTTAAGAGGAGATTTAGGAGAAACATTTTATGGAAAGAGACCGATTTAAGACGCGGACGGGCTTTATTATTGCATGTATCGGGTCGGCAGTAGGCATGGGAAACATCTGGCGTTTTCCGATCATGATGTCCCAATACGGCGGAATGACATTTTTGCTTGTCTACATTTTATTCGTTATTCTTATTGCATCGTCCGGCATGATTGAAGAGTTTGCACTGGGGCGCTGGGCAGAAGCAGGACCGGTAGGAGCCTTCGCAAAATGTACCGAAGAACGGTACGGCAATCGTCGTATCGGCGGTGCGGTCGGCGCACTTCCCGTTATTGGTGCTATGGGACTTGCAATTGGATATACAGTGGTCATGGGCTGGATATTTAAATACTGTTTCATGGGAATATCCGGAGAACTTTATGCAATGGGAACGGATATGGCAGTTATCGGAGGCACGTTTGACAGAGCAGCACCAGGCGCAGAAACCTTGGGAGAAGCTATCCGCATGATGATCGGCGGAGGCATTTTCGGCATCGGGAACAGTGTATGGCAGCTGGTAGGGCTGGCAGTTGCGGCGGCCATTATGGCTATGGGAGTCAGCGGAGGCATTGAAAAAGCAAACAAGATGATGATGCCGGTTCTGTTTGGACTGTTCGTTATTTTAGGAATCTATATCGCCTTTCTGCCGGGAGCGGGAGAAGGCTATCAATATATTTTCACGCTGGATCTAAAGGGGCTGGCAGACCCTCAGGTATGGATCTTTGCTTTTGGGCAGGCGTTTTTCTCGTTGTCTGTTGCAGGAAACGGATCGGTTATTTACGGTTCCTATCTGGATCGAAAGGAAGATCTTCCGGGGGCGGCGAGAAACGTGGCAATCTTCGATTCAATTGCTGCAATGCTGGCAGCTTTGGTTATTTTGCCGGCAATGGGAGCCGGTGGCGTAACGCCGGATGCAGCAGGTCCGGGGCTTATGTTCATATACCTCGTCAATGTACTGAACGGTATGGCAGGTGGGCGCATTGTGGGAATGATCTTCTTTATCTGCGTTTTGTTTGCAGGTGCAACATCCATCATGAATCTGTATGAGGTTCCGGTTGCTTTCCTTCAGGAAAAATTGAAGTTCAAACGGCTGCCTGCGGTCATAACCATCATCCTTATCGGTGCAGTTGTGTCCGTATTGATTCAGCCGTGGACATCACAGTGGATGGATGTAGTTTCTATTTATATCTGTCCTCTTGGCGCATTGCTGGCAGGTATCATGTTCTTCTGGGTGCTGAAAAAAGAGACAGCACTGGAAGCTGTCAGTGAGGGAAGTAGGAAACGGATTGGAAACTGGTTTTACCCGTTGGGAAAATATATTTACTGTACCTGCGCATTGGTTGCTTTGATCGCAGGAGCACTTCTGGGCGGAATTGGCTGACCGGGTTTGCGAAAGACTGGGTTTGCGAAAGAGTGGATTGACCCAAAATCAGATTCGATAAAAGAGCAGCACGGCTATCTGGGGATAATTGCAGACAGCCGTGCAGCAAAATTCAAATAATAAAAAATGACAACAAAAATAGAACTTCAGTAAGAAAAGAGAAAAAAGAAGGAGTTGACGCGAATGCTAAAAACAATGGAAGAAACCGAAAGAGATGCGATCTTTATGGTAGCAGACCTGATGGCAGCAGCTGCAAAGACAGCACCAAAGGGAAGCGGCAAGGATACGATCATCACGGCTGTTGTTTCCGGAGAAGAGAAAGATCAGCTCAGAGATAAGCTCCGCGAGCTGGGAGAAGAGTACGATGAAGCCTTCATGGTACGTGATTCCGGGAATATCGATAACAGCATTTGTGTGGTTCTGATCGGATGCTATGATACTTATTTCGGGCTGAAAAACTGCAGTATGTGCGGATTCCCAAACTGCGGTGCTACAAAGAAAAATGGAAGTCCCTGCATTTTTAATGTAACGGATCTAGGGATTGCTGTTGGATCTGCAGTTTCTGTTGCGGCAGATCATCGCATCGACAACAGAGTCATGTATTCCGGCGGCCGGGCCGCAGTAAAGCTGGGACTGCTGGGCGACAATGTGAAACTGTGTTATGCAATTCCGCTGAGTACCACAAACAAGAGCATTTACTTTGACCGTGGGGCAGGAGCAGTTCTTCTGTAGGATATATGGAAATACGAAAACAAAACGAAAGCAGTACGATGCGCAGAGACTATATCTTCATGCTGATCTGTTATTTTATATGGGGATTTCAGCCACTATATTTTCAGTTAAAAAGTGAGATGGATGGACTGTTTCTCCTCATGTGCAGGATTGTATGGGGCTGTATTTTCGCAACCGGTATCGTCTTGATGCAGGGACGGGGCAGAGAAATCATTGAAGTGTGGAAAGATAAAGATCTGATGCTGAAACATCTGGTTCCGGGAGCTTTCTTTAACTTTCTGGATCTGGCAATCTACTTCTTTGCAGTTACCGGCGGAAACATCCTGGCGACCAGCCTCGGTTATTATGTAGCTCCGCTTGTTGTCTGTTATCTGGGAATTTTGATCTTCAAAGAAAAGTTTACCTGGCAGCTTGGGGCAGCAACTGTTTTGATCCTGGCAGGGATTGCAGTATCAGGAAGCGGATTCGGCTCGGCACCGCTGATCTCCATATCACTTATGTTCTGCTTTTCATTGTATTCTGCATTTATGCGGAATGTGAAACGAGATGCTATTGTGTGCACTGCTGTACATTTGATGCTGGTAGCGCCTTTTGCTCTGGCGGTGATATTACTGGCACGGCATGGAGAAAACGGCATTGCAGGAGTTGATCTTGGCACGCAGCTTTTCCTTATGGCAGCAGGAGTGATCATGGTTGCACCTATCATTCTTTATGCAAGCTGTGTGAAGCGGGTTCCAATGGTCATTATGGGATTCCTGCAATATCTGTCGCCAACCTTCGGCTTTATCTGCAGCCGGATCATGGGCGAAAAAATAGCGGATGGACAGATGGTAATCTTTGTGTTCATCTGGGCAGCTGTTTTATTATATACGACAGCAACTGTTTTGCGGGAACGAAGGAAACACAAAACTTAAATAACCGAAACAAACAGAAACGGAAAAGAGGAGAGAAGATGAAAAAAGAACCAGTTTTGGTAATTATGGCGGCCGGCATGGGAAGCCGGTTTGGTGGATTGAAACAGATCGAGCCGGTCAGCGACAAGGGAGAGATCATTTTAGATTTTTCCTTATATGACGCAGTGATGGCTGGATTTAGGAAAGCTGTTTTTGTGATAAAAAAAGAAAATGAAGAGGATTTTAGGAAGCTGATCGACGATAAGGCGGGAAAATATATTGATGTGGAATATGCTTTTCAGGAGATCGCAGATCTTCCGGAAGGCTATCGGGTTCCGGAGGGAAGAGTTAAACCGTGGGGCACGGCTCATGCGGTCCTGGCAGCAAGAAAAATCGTGGATGGACCGATGGCAGTTATCAATGCCGATGATTACTACGGACCGGGGGCTTTCCAGTCAGTATATGACTTTCTGGAACGCGCTGAGGATGACAGCAAATATCATTTCTGCATGGCGGGATACCAGATTGAAAACACCCTTACCGAAAACGGCTATGTGTCAAGAGGCGTCTGCACGGCTTCTCCTGATGGCAAGCTGACAGACATCGTGGAGCGTACGAGAATCCAGTGGAAGGACGATAAAATTGTCTATACCGAGGACGGTGCAAAATCTTTCGTTGAAATTCCAAGAGGCACCACGGTTTCTATGAACTTTTGGGGATTCACTCCGTCGATGATGAAGGAAATGGAAGCAGGATTCCCCGCCGCATTGGATGAGATCCTTGATGAAAACCCGGAAAA
>CAKQVC010000044.1 GCA_934277655.1 uncultured Clostridia bacterium | reverse complement strand
GGATATCTCCTTTACATTTTCTAATTCTAGTTTAACATGTTGAACAACAAAAAACATCAATTATGAATAATTTTCTTCATAATTATTATTTTTTGCTTGACATAGAATAAAATTATTCGTAAAATAATTGTAAAAATAATATTATTCAGAATGTGCTAGCATATCCACCGTATAAGGAGGACAAAAATGAAAAAGTCTGAAGAAACAAAAAAATCTCTGAAGTGGGAGAAACTCGCTGATTTGCATCCGTTAATTATTGTATTTTTTATAATCGTTATTCTTGCGTTGTTGACCTACATCATTCCGGGCGGTACTTACGACAGAACGGAAGTGGCCATCAGTGCTCTAGGTGGAGATACTAGAGAAGTTATTGATCCGACATCCTTCCACTATACCGATTCCAATCCACAAGGATTCTCCGATTTATGGACAGCTTTTATGGAAGGAGCTTTGGACGCTGCAGATATCAGCTTTTTAATTATGATTTGTGCAGGCGCGTTTACCGCTATCATTGGAACAGGTGCGATTACTAACGGCATCAATTCCTTGGTAAAAAGATTTGGCACAAAGTCATATATCATTATTCCTGTATGTGTTTACGCGTTTGGATTGGCAGCAGCAACCGCAGGTATCTACGAAGAGTCTATTCCGTTTATCATGGTCATCGTACCGTTAATGGTTTCCATGGGCTTTGACTCTATGGTAGGCTTAATGATGGTACATTTTTCTGTCGCTGTCGGTGCATCCGTGGCATTTATCAATCCATATAATGTCGGTGTCGGTCAAGCACTTGCAGAAGTGCCGATGATGTCCGGTATTGGTGTCAGAATCGCTATGTGGGCTGTCATGATGGGCCTGACGAGTATCTATATTCTTCGATATGCACTCAAAGTAAAAGCACACCCGGAAACATCCATCTGTTACGAGAGCGACTTAAAAAAGAGAGAAGAATATGGAAAATATACGACAGATGCCCTGGAAGGTCTCAGTGTCAGAGGCTCTCTTGTCATCATTCTTACGCTGGCAGGTCTTGCTTTAATCGTTTATGGTGTTATGAAGCAAGGATGGTGGTTTACGGAAATTGCGTCCGTATTCTTCTTTATGGGTATCCTTATTCCGTTGATTGGCGGCTTAAAAGTCAATGATATGATCAGCAAATTCATGGAAGGAATGTCTTCCGTATTATCTGCAGTACTCTTAATCAGTGCATCCAGAGTTATTTCTAAGATCCTGGAAGATAGTAATACTATGGATACCATGCTGCATAGCTTATCCGGTACATTATCTGACATGCCAAAGGTAATTTGTGTTTTAGTCATGTTCTTAATCGCATCCATCGCGATGTTGTTCATTCAGAGCAGCTCCGGCCTTGCTGCATCCTTGATGCCGATTATGGCGCCGTTATCCGACCTGCTTAAGATTCCAAGACAGATTGTAGTATCTGCTTATGCTTTTGGTACAGGTACGTTCGGATGGGTTGTTCCTTGGGATGGTATCAACTATGCAATGGCAACGATGGCTGGTGTTGATTTTTTCAAATATTTGAAGGAAGCATTCAAATTTGTATGTATTGTCTACATTCCGACCTGTTGTATCGGATTGATTCTCATGACAATTTTTGGATACGGAGCATAAGGGGAGAAAATAAATGGAAACAAGACAAAACACTGCGTTATATCAAAAACTTGATGATAAACTAAATCAAGAATTTCAATCATTCTGCGCTATTTCGGATTACGTTTTTCATCATCCGGAACTTGGCGGCGAAGAATATGAATCATCCGCTTACTTATGTAAGTACTTAGAAGAAAAGGGCTTTCAGGTAAGTCACCCCTGTCAGGCGCTTCCAACCGCTTTCGTTGCAACATATAGACCGCAAAAATGCGTGAAACAGCCTTTGCATATCGCATTCATTGCAGAATATGATGCACTTCCCGGATTCGGTAAGGATGGTGGTCCCGGACATGCCTGTGGTCATAACTGGATTGCAGCCAGCATGTGCGGATGTGCAGTAACCTTAGCTGCAGTTTCTGATCAGCTTGGCTGTCAGGTACAGGTTATCGGAACGCCGGCAGAAGAAACCTTCGGTGGGAAATATGACATGATTCAGGATGGCATTTTTGACAATGTTGATTTTGCTTTTCAAGCGCATCTAGATGAATTTAACTCGATTGAAACCCTTGCACTTGCGATGAACTCGATTGAATTTACTTTCCATGGTGTTGCTGCACATGCCGCACAAAATCCGGAAAGAGGTGTGAATGCCCTGGATGCCGTTATTCAGATGTTTAACAGCGTCAATGCTTATCGTCAGCATATGGGAAAAGATTGCCTGATTCATGGTATTATTACAGCCGGAGGAACAGCTGCTAACACTGTTCCTGATTTTGCACAATGCAAATTCGGTATGCGGGCAAAAACAAAAGGGCAGCTTCGAAAATTGCGTGAGCAGGTCATCCGCATTGCAGAAGCTTCCGAACTGGCAACCGGTGCAAAATTAGAATATCGAGATTACGAAAATCCTACCGATGATATGATTAACATCCTTTCCTTTGCGGATGTATGTCGTAAGCATTTAGAAGACCTTGGTTATGAAAATTTCACACCGGAAGATAAGTACCCGGGCTCTGGCTCTTCGGATATCGGCAACGTAAGTTATGTCTGTCCGACGGTATACATGGAAATTGCACCAAAAGAAGGTAAGCCTGTCATCGTTCATGATCAAAGCGCAATGTTGACGGTGAACACCGCCGCTACACTGCAGACGATGAAAGATGTTATCAAAGCCTATACTTGTGCGGCAGTCGATATTTGTCTTGATCCGGCACTGCAAGACAAGATCAAGTCTGATTATAATGAAAAACGTAAAAGATATTTAGAATAAAGCGAAATGATAAACCTCCGATAACAGATGTGGTTCATGCACTATATAGATTATCGGAGGTTTTTTATTATGCAGGAAATATCGCTATGCGGTATTTCTGAAATAACGACAAAAGCACCTTACGGAGCAGCACTCACTCGTGAGTGCTATGTGCGCATAGAAATCTCAGATTTCGTTATGCGTACTTTTGTCCTTAACAATTTATAAACTATGACATTACTACGATACATTTTGCAAAATTTATGATAGAATATTTATCATAATATGATTTTAGTAAAAAGGATTGCATATAAGCATGAACAACACAAAAAAAGATAAAATGGTTTCCGGTGCACTGGCATTTATCACACTGATGGGTATTGTCAGCCTGTTCTCCGATATGACGCATGAGGGCGCACGCAGCATTCTGGGGGAATATCTGAACCTGACCGGCGCGTCGGCGGCAACCATCGGCTTCGTTTCCGGCATCGGCGAGCTTTGCGGTTATTCGCTGCGGCTGCTGTCCGGATTCATCGCTGATAAAACAAAAAAATACTGGACCTTGGTTATCGTCGGATATACGATGCAGGTGCTGGCGATTCCGGCGTTGGCGCTGATACCACAAAACGGCTGTATTTTCGCCTGCGGGCTGGTCATTATGGAGCGTATCGGTAAGGCAGTCAAAAAGCCCGCCAAGAATACCCTGGTCAGCTTTGCTGCCAGTGAAATCGGAACAGGCAAGGGCTTTGCCTATCAGGAATTCTTGGATCAGCTGGGCGCTTTTTTCGGACCGGTCATGCTGTTCGTCATCAGTCTGATAAAGGGAACAGAGAACCTGTTCTCGACGTACCGTATCTGTTTCGCGGTGCTGGGGATTCCGGCACTGATCACCATCGCACTGGTGGTTTTGTCAAAGGTCAGGTATCCGCATCCGGAGATGTTTGAAAAAGCGGAGACTAGGACAGATACGAAATTTGAATTTCGGGCATCGTTTGTGTTTTATATGATTGCCATCAGTCTGTTCGCCTTTGGCTTCGCGGATTTCACCTTGATCACGCTGCACGCGGCAAAGACCCATCTGTTCCCGGAGGCCTCGTTGAGCCTGTTATACGCGGCGGCGATGGCAGTAGATGCGTTCGCGGCGCTGTTCTTTGGCTGGCTCTTCGATAAAGTCGGACTAAAGGCGCTGATTTACTCGACGCTGTGCAGCGCCGGTTTTGCCTTTTTTGTTTTCCTCGGAAGTGCGCAATGGATGATCGGACTCGGTATTGTGCTCTGGGGCATCGGCATGGGCGCGCAGGAAAGCATTATGAAAGCGGCAACCAGTCAGATCATTCCGAAACACATGAGAAGTACCGGTTTTGGTATCTTTGAGACCGGCTTTGGCATCGCTTGGTTCCTCGGCAGCTGGATTTTAGGCATCTTGTACGACATCAGCCCGCAGTATCTCGTCATCGTATCCGTAGCCGCGCAGCTTCTGGCAATCGCATTCTACCTGCTGTGCATCCGGCAAAACAAAAAAGAGGAGGTTGTTTAATATGACAGATCAGATTATCATCAACAACGCACAAAGAGAAAGAGAAAAAGCAAAGGCATTCCTTCGCATGCATCAGACCGAGGGCATGTTCGTGATCCCGAACGCATGGGATGCAGCAAGTGCTTATATCTACGAAAATGCCGGCTTTGCGGCAGTCGCAACGACCAGCGCGGGAATTGCTTATGCTCTCGGTTATCCGGACGGCGAACAAGTATCCCTGGAAGATTTACTGTTCGTAGTCAAAAAGATCACCGGACGCGTACAAGTCCCGGTTTCGGTCGATTTTGAGCGAGGTTACGCGGAAGACCCGATGCAGGTCAAGGAAAACGCGCGCAGACTGCTTGCCGCCGGCGCGGTGGGTTTCAATCTGGAGGATGGACAGGCAGACGGGAGACTCAGTCCCTTGGAACTGCAGATTCAAAAGATTCAGGCTCTCTGTGAACTCAAAAAAGAACTGGATCTGCCTTTTGTGATCAATGCCAGAACCTGTGCCTACTGGCTGAATATCGGCAGCGAGGAAGAAAAGCTTGCAGAAGCGGTACGCCGCGGCAACGCCTTTGCAGAAGCGGGTGCAGACTGCGTTTTCGTACCGGGAGCGATGAATCAAGAAACCGCAAGAGCGCTGGTCTCAGGTATCCATGCGCCGCTCAATCTGATCCTGAACGGTGTGTATCATGATTTTGCGGGACTTGCGAAACTCGGTGTCCGCAGACTCAGTACCGGCTCCGGTCCAGTCAGATATCTCTGCGAGGAAACCATGAAAATGGCAGAAAAGATCAAAGACGGCGATGTGGATGCTGTGCTGCAGAGCACCTTTTCTTATGCGAAAGCAAATGCATTTTTTCAAAAATGATGCTTTGAATTACACAAATCTAACAAACAAGGAGACGCAAGCAGATGAAAGACTTAAAAGACACTTGTAAACTGGCAGCAGTGCAGGCAGCACCTGTGATGTTTGATAAAACAGCATGCATCGAAAAGGCCCTAAAACTGATCAACGAGTGCACAGCAAACGGTGCGGAATTGATTGTTTTCCCGGAACTTTTTATCCCCGGTTATCCATATGGCATGACCTTCGGGTTCCGTGTCGGCAGCCGTAATGCAGATGGCCGCAAGGACTGGAAAGTGTATTATGACAATTCTATTCTGGCCAACGGACCGGAAATGCAGCAGCTGATTGAGAAAGCGAAAGAACAAGGCATCTATCTGAGCATTGGGTATTCCGAGCGTGACGCAGTAACCGGAACCTTATACAATTCCAACATGATGATCGCACCGGACGGCACCGCAATGAACCATCGAAAACTCAAGCCAACCGGCAGTGAGCGCGTGGTCTGGGGTGATGCCGACAGAGACTATTTTCCGGTCATGGAGACGCCTTGGGGGCCGATGGGGAATCTGATCTGCTGGGAGAGCTATATGCCGCTGGCACGCGTCGCTCTTTACCAAAAAGGCATTTCGCTGTACATTTCCCCGAATACCAACGATAACCCGGAGTGGCAGGACACGATCCGCCATATTGCTATTGAAGGACACTGCTATTTCATCAACTGCGACATGTTCTTTACCCGTGCAGACTATCCAAAGACAGCGAGTGCCGATGAAGAGATCGCAAAACTTCCGGAGATTGCCTGCCGCGGTGGCAGCTGTGTGGTCGATCCGTTCGGCCATGTGGTTTCTGATACCATCTGGGATCAGGAGGGTATCATCTATACTGAGTTGGATATGCAGAAAGTACCTGCCAGCAAAATGGAACACGATGTCTGCGGGCATTACGCAAGACCAGATGTGCTCAAGCTACAGGTAGAGGACAAATAGGGTGAAACCATGGAAATCAAGGATGCACAGGTCGAGAATTACGATGAGATTCTCTTCCGTATGAATCGGTATCTTCAATGTAACTTTATGACAGGAGGACAGGGACAAATGAACATTATGATCGCTTCTGATATCCACGGCTCTGCATACTATTGCAGCAAGCTGATGGAAGCCTTTGAACGAGAAGGTGCAGACAGACTGCTTTTGCTCGGTGATCTTTTATATCACGGGCCACGCAACGATTTACCCAAAGACTATGCACCCAAAGAAGTTTTACGCATGCTCAACGGAAGGAAACAAAAGATTTTCTGTGTCAGAGGAAATTGCGATACGGAAGTTGATCAGATGGTGCTGGAATTTCCGATTTTGGCCGACTATGCCATCTTAGAAGCCGAAAATCGTTTAATCTATGCAACCCACGGCCACGTGTTCCACCTGCAGCACCTGCCAATGCTGCAGCCCGGCGATTTGTTACTGCATGGTCATACTCATATACCGGCATGGAAAAGATTTGGAGAAAACAATTTGTATGTAAATCCTGGTTCTGTTTCTATTCCCAAAGAGGGAAGTCCGCACAGCTACATGATGCTTACAGATAAAAATATGGGTTGGAAAACACTGACTGGTGAAGTTTATCATATGGAATTTATTTAGCCGGTTACCTTTCTTTCATAATGACAATCAAAATAGAAAACGGCAAGGGTAATTGTCATGACCAGTCTTTGTCGTTTTTTTGTGTTGTCATATCGACAGAAGTCTCAAAAAATGATATACTAAATTGGTATGTAGTAAACGAAATGTGTAGTGTTATGAAATCATAGAAATAAAAAAGCATAGATAAACAGATAAACGGAGTAACTATATGATTCGAATTTTAGATAAATCTATCGCAGATAAAATTGCAGCCGGCGAAGTGATTGAGCGGCCGGTTTCTATTGTGAAAGAAATGGTAGAAAATGCTTTGGACGCAGGGGCTTCCTCTGTTGTCGTGGAAATCAAGCACGGCGGCAAGTCCTATATCCGCGTGACCGATGACGGCTGCGGCATTCCGGCAGATCAAGTTGAAACGGCGTTTCTGCGTCACGCGACCAGTAAAATCGAGACCGCAGAGGATTTGAATGCTATTGAAACGCTGGGCTTTCGCGGGGAGGCATTGGCTTCCATCTGTGCAGTCACAAGATGTGAGTTGATTACAAAATGTGCGGATGAAAAACTCGGAACAAGACTGGTTCTTCATGGCGGTGAAATTCTGACCAAAGAATCTACCGGCTGTCCAGATGGCACGACCATGGTCATCACAGACCTGTTCTATAACACACCGGCTCGCTTGAAATTCATGAAAAGCGATGGTGCCGAGAGCGGCATGATCATTGATTTCCTTTCTCAGATGGCGCTTGCTTATAAAAATGTAAAATTTCGCCTGATCAACAATGGAAAAATTCTTTTTTCCACGACAGGGGATGGGAATCGCTTGAATAGTATCATTCGGATTTATAAAGACGTTGATGCCAAAAACATGGTGCCGCTGACCTATCAGGAGGGCAATATAGCACTGGAAGGCTATATTTCTACACCGATATTCTCTAAAACTACCCGTGGCAGTCAGATTTTCTTCGTCAATGGCCGTGTCGTAAACAGTAAAGTCATGGAAAAAGGTGTTTCACTAGGGTATAAAGAAAGGCTGTTTGAAGGTCGCTATCCGGTTGTCTACCTGTTCCTGACAACAGACCCGGCAGCATTAGATGTGAATATCCATCCGAACAAGCGAGAAGTCCGCTTCGACCATGAAAATGAAATCGCTGATTTTATTTCCCGGGGGATTATCGCTGCACTGGCAACCGAAAATGCAGTTGTTGATGCAGGAAACCTCTTCAACGGAAAGGAAGAGATTGCACTTTCCGGGGAAAAAGTCTTTGAAAAGGTTTTAAGTGTTCTCCATAAGAAAGATTCAGACGCATCCGTTTCTTCCAATCAATTTCCAAAAAAAAATATTTTTAAATATAAATCATCGGACGACGAAAAAAAGCAGGGCGAAGAGCAAGTTGACATAAAAAAAATATTGTCAATGACCCAAAACCCGTTCGATAAAAATACAGATGAAGGGGCTTCAGATCAATCTTTTCCATTAGAACAACCTATAACATGGGAGGATAAGCTCTTATCGGAAACATCATTCACTCAGGTGAAGCAACGCAACGGAGAAAAGATAGATAATAAACAGAAATCAGAGAGCTTACAGTCATCAATAGAAGAAATAAAGGGAGAAAAGACAGACAACGAAGAAATTGAATCGAAGCTATCAGGTCCACATCTGGAAATTTCCATACCTGCAATGCAGCCTTTTGATTTTTCAGTGCTGCAGGTTACCGGTGTGATCTTCAGCACTTACATTACAGCTGTTGATGATAAAAATTTTTATCTGATTGATCAGCATGCTGCCCATGAACGGATTTTCTATGAAAAGCTGGTAGGTGAATATGAAAATTCAGATAAAGCTAAGCAGACTTTAATGATTCCACTTTTAATTCCGGTATCACTATCCGCAAATGCAAATAAATTTGACTGGCTTCAGGCGCTGATTCAAATGGGATTTACGATTGAAGACTTTGGAGATAATACATACCGGGTTTCTGAAATTCCAATGTTCATGGACTTAACTGAAGCAGAAGACTTTATCAAGAACTTTATTGAAAACATTCATCAATCGACCGATCTTTCGAACCGTGTGGTCATCGATAAGCTGATTACAATGTCCTGTAAAGCAGCTGTAAAAGCTCACGATGTTTTGAAACCCGAGGAAATTACTACACTCATCCGAACCCTTGCAAAGTGCCGAAATCCATTTAGCTGTCCACATGGCAGACCGACTTTTATTAAGCTGACAGAATACGAAATTGAAAAAATGTTCAAGCGTGTATAAAAAAGACAATCTTGTAATATCTTGTCAAGTCCGTTTAGTGCCATGATGGCTGATAATGCGTTTTGTTTTTTCACATGATAAAGAAATAATAAGAGAGAAGGGAATAATGATCTATGCGGCAGATTATCGTCGTAGCCGGACCAACGGCAGTCGGAAAAACCAAATATGCAATTGAAATTGCCAAGGCAGTTGACGGACAGATCGTGTCCTGCGATTCCATGCAGCTGTATCAATATATGAATATCGGTAGTGCGAAGCCTACCGCCGAAGAGTGCGCCGAAGTGAAACACTATCTCGTAGACGAAATTGATCCGAAAGAACCGTTTTCCGCCGCAAAATATCAGCAGCTGGCAAAATCGGCAATCAATGAAATTTTTTCTCTTGGAAAAGTTCCGGTAATCAGTGGCGGCACGGGGCTTTATCTGAATACATTGCTCTACAACATGGACTTCAGTAATGCACCGCAGAATCCGGAGCTCCGCAAAACATTGGAGAAAGAGGCAGAACTCTTTGGTGCTGAATATCTTTATAAAAAACTGCAGGAAATCGATCCGAAAACAGCGGAACGAATCCATCCTAATAATGTTAAAAAGGTTATTCGTGCACTGGAGGGAGCTTCAACAGGTAATTCCATCACTGATTTTAAGAATTGTCAGGAAAAATGTAAGGATTATGAAACAATCTTAATTGGATTGACACGAAATCGTGATGAACTTTATGATAGAATAAATAAAAGAGTGGATATTATGGTTGCTGAAGGGCTTTTTGAAGAAGTTGAGGAGCTTCTTGACCGTGGATTGGAAGAGGCGGATATTTCCATGAAAGGTATCGGGTATAAGGAGATTATCGGGTTTTTTGATGGTCTTTACAATAAAGAGGATGCGGTTGAACTGATCAAGAAAAACAGCCGTCATCTGGCAAAACGCCAGCTGACCTGGTTTCGCAGATATCCAGACATGCAGTGGTTCAATCTCAGCGACTATGAAAGCGACGAAAGCGGGGAAAAGGAGATTTTATTATGGCTGAAAAAGAAATACGGATCCACAATAAAAGTGACCGGCCCGACAATGTGATAAAAAAAGAAAATGATATATACCTGGAATGTGAAGAACTGGAAAATCAGCTTCCTAAATTTTTGCGCGGTTTTTTTTCCTACCTGAAAGGAAACGTGCTTCCGTCAACAAGACTGGCCTATCTGCATGACATTGCATTCTTTTTCCAGTATCTTGTCAATGAAACTGATTTAACACAGGCAGAAACAACCGACAAGATCAAGCTTTCTGAATTGGACAACGTTAGAGCTGTGGACGTTAACATGTTCATCGATTATTGCCGCAAATATAAAGTGGACACCGGAAAAGCTGTCTACATTTATGAAAACGCTAATACATCGCTGGCTCGAAAAAGATCCAGTTTGTCGGTCATGTTTAAACAACTTTATCGAGACGAACTTCTTTCCAGAAATATCACAGATGGGTTTGATCCGATCCGCGTGCAGAAACCTGGGGAACGGGAGATCAAA
>CAKQVC010000043.1 GCA_934277655.1 uncultured Clostridia bacterium | reverse complement strand
CTTCCTACACTTGAAAAGTGCGAACATAAAAATAATTTCATCAATATTCTCCTTTATAAATTCCGATTTGTGCATCATCATATTTTATGAGGCAGGAAATATCGCTTGCGATGTTTCCTGCCTCGTGATAAAAGTATCTTTGTACGTACCGGAATATCTGCCGCGGGCAGGCGCGAGCGCGCTGCGGCTTAAATTTTCTCGAAGTCCGCCGCACCGTGCTTGCAGAGCGGGCAGATGAAATCAGGCGGCAGGGTGTCGCCTTCGTAAACATAGCCGCAGATCTTGCAGACATAGCCGTGCTTTTCTTCTTCGATCTTTGGCTGCGGCTTCGGTTTGATATGCTCAAAGTAGTAGCCGTAGGTAACAGATGGTGCGTCGCGCAGGACTGCCGCTTCCGTAACCTCCGCGACAAAGAGCGTATGCGTGCCGTAATCGTAGGAGTCGATGACCTTGGCGGAGAGAAAAGCGTTGGTGCCGAGTGTTACATAAGTGAGTCCGTTTTTGCTCCTGCCGACATGCTCCGCAAATCCCGCAAACTTGTCCGTATCCTTGCCACTGGCAAATCCGAAACGTTTGAAGGTATCGAAGGAAGCGTCCTCTGCCAGAACCGAAACGTTAAAGACGCCTGTATGAAGAATCATGTCATGCGTGTAATTTGCTTTGTTGACCGCAATGTTGATTCTGCCCGGTGTGCTTGTCAGCTGTGCCGCGGTATTGATGATGCAGCCGTTGTCCTTACCGTCAGCCTGCGCAGTCAGCACAAACAGCCCGTAAGAGAACTTATGGAATACAGCAGGATCAATCTTGGCTTCGGCCATGGCAGCTTCATCCAGAACCGGCTTTTCGAAGCGAGGGATCGTATCGGAGATGGCTTTTACCAGAGCGTCAATTTCGGACTCCTGTTCCGGCGCGAGCGAGGATTTGAGCGTCAGCGTTTCGTTCAGGATTGTCATGTCTTTGCAGCCTTCCATAATCTGGCGCATCAGCTTGCCGCTGGTCGGTGCCCAGGAACCATTCTCAACGAAAGCAACGGTTCTGTTTTGGATATTATGGGCTGCCAGATCATGCAGCAGTTCCTCCATGGAAACGAAAATCCCTGCATTATATGTTGTCGATGCAAATAACAAGTGGCTCCATTTGAATGCTGCGGCAATGATTTCGGATGCAGGCGTGACGGATACATCGTACATAACCGTTTTGACACCCAGGTCGCGCAGACGGGAAGAAATAATCTCGGCGGTATTTTCGGTGTTGCCGTAGACAGAAGCATAAGCAATCATCACGCCGGTTTCTTCCGGTGTATAAGTACTCCATTTTACATATTTATCAAAGAAGTCTTCTAAATTCCTTCTCCATATAAAACCGTGCAGCGGACAGATCATCTTCAGATCCAGGCCGTGAGCTTTTTTGAGCAGGGACTGTACTTGTGAGCCGTATTTGCCGACAATGTTGCAGTAGTAACGGCGTGCCTCGTCCATATATTCATTGTCAAAATCGACTTCATCGGCAAAAATCGCACCGTTAAGGGCGCCGAAAGTACCGAAGGCATCGGCGGAGAAAAGTGTTCCGGTCGTTTCATCGAAGGTAACCATGACTTCCGGCCAGTGAACCATCGGGGCAAAAACAAATTTCAGTGTATGGTGTCCGGTGGACAGCGTATCGCCTTCTTTTACGACGAAGGCTTTGCCGGTCAGATCCAACTGAAAGAACTGTTTGATCATGGTCAGGATTTTCTGGTTGCAGACAACTTTTGCATTCGGATAGCGCAGTAAAAGCTCCATCAACGTTGCCGAATGGTCAGGTTCCATGTGCTGAACCACAACAAAATCCAGGTGTCTCCCATTTAGGGCATGTTCCAGATTTTCGAAGAAGGTTTTGCTTACTGCTTTGTCTACCGTGTCAAAGAGCACGTTGATATCGTCAAGAAGCAGATAGGAGTTATAGGAAACGCCGCGAGGAACGGAATAAACACCTTCAAACATCGCCAGCCGCCGGTCATTAGCGCCGACCCAGATTAAATCGTCTGTAACTTTTTTTGTACAATACATTTTTGACCTCCCTGTTTTTTATAGAAAGAAATCCATATAATTCTTTCAGACATTTGTCGATAAGCAAGTTTTTCATTATCTTGTAACATTATATACTTTATACCACAAAGCCGCAATCCATAATCGAAAAACGGTAATTGAAATGGAAAAGCTGACAGAAAAACAAAAATCGTCAGTGAAAAAAATGGAAAAATTTTTTAGGGTATGTTACAATGAAAAAAGTGAAAAAGAAAGCGTGCCAAACGGAAAATAAAAGAGAACGTATATGGTATGAAGAAAATCGTGAGGGCATATTTTGCGGAGAAACGGAGAAAATATCGAGGAGGAAAACATGTTGTATCTTGGGTGTCATCTGTCGTCGTCGAAGGGCTATGAAAATATGGCGAAGGAGGCTGCGGCAATCAGAGGGAATACCTTTCAGTTTTTTACAAGAAATCCGAGAGGTGGTAAGGCGAAAGCGATGGATGAAGAGGATGTGCGGAGGTTTTTGAAGAGGACTGAGGAACTGAAGCTTGGGAAAATTGTGGCGCACGCACCTTATACGCTGAATCCGTGTTCGAAGGATCCGAAGGTCAGGGAGTTTGCGCATCTGATCATGGAGGATGATCTTGTGAGGATGGAATACACGCCGGGGAATTACTATAATTTTCACCCTGGAAGCCATGTTGGGCAGGGCATTACGACCGGAATCGAGATGATTGCAGATCTGCTGAATCGTATTCTGAAGCCGGAGCAGACGACGATGGTGCTGCTGGAAACCATGGCGGGAAAAGGCAGTGAAGTAGGAAGCCGGTTTGAGGAGCTTCAGGAGATCATCGATCGTGTGGAATTGAAAGAGAAAATGGGCGTGTGTCTGGATACCTGCCATGTCAGTGATGCGGGATATGATATTAAGAATGATCTGGATGGGGTGCTGGCGGAGTTTGACCGGCTGATCGGAATTGATCGTTTAAAGGCAATCCATATCAATGACAGTCTGAATCCGGTAGGTGCACATAAGGATCGGCATGCAAAGATCGGAGAGGGTTTTTTAGGAACGGAAACGATCGTAAGGGTTATTACCCATCCGGCTATTGAAGGGCTTCCGTGCATTTTGGAAACACCACAGGACAGTTTGCAAGGTTACAAAGAAGAAATTGCCATGCTGCGTGGATTTTGCGGGGAAGAACGAAGTGAATGAATATAATATAACAAGGAGAAAAGAGAAAATGAAATTACTATTTGTAAATGCCTGCCTGCGCGGCGAAAAATCAAGGACACTGAAACTTTGTAAGGATTTTTTAGAGAAGTTTGAAGCAAGGATGAAAGAAAAAGGCGAGACCTGGGAAATCGAGGAACTTAATCTGGGTATCGAAAAACTGGATGTGCAGGATGGAGAAGTTCTTCGCCTGCGTGACGAAAAAATCGGCACACAGGATTTCAAAGATCAGATGTTCCGCCATGCGAAGCAGCTGATTGAAGCCGATTATGTTGTAATCGGGGCACCTTACTGGGATTTGCAGTTTCCTGCAGTCTTGAAAATCTGGCTGGAGAGGTGTTCGGTAACGGGGCTTACGTTTATTTACAGCCCGGAAGGCATTCCTGCGGGGCAGTGTCATGCGAAGGGCTTTACTTATATTACAACGACAGGCGCACCAATTGGCAATTATAATTTCGGATTTGAATATGTGAAGGGTCTGTTTGAAGGTCTTTTCGGAATTGAAAACGGACACTTTATCGCAGGGGAGGCACTGGATATTATCGGCAATGATGTGGATGCCATTCTGGAGGAAGCCAAGGATAAAATTACCGCTGCTGTAAACACACTTTAGCACAGAAGCACCTGCATAATCCGGAGCCGCCTGCCTCATAATAAACTCATGAGTGTGAAAGAATTACTGAATGAAAATAATTCATTTTTAATAGAACTTGTGGTGTTTATACTGGGCGGGCTGACTTACGGCTGCATGGAGATGCTGTTTCGTGGACATACCCACTGGTCGATGGTAGTGACCGGTGGAGCGTGTGTTTTGACGTTTTACCTGCTGTACGGGTGGATGACGACGATGCCGCTTGTACTGGCAGCGCTGGCAGGTGCAGCGATCATCACTGCTTATGAATTTGCAGTGGGAATGATCGTCAATGTGCAGCTTGGCTGGCAGGTATGGGATTATTCACAGATCCCCGGAAATATTCTGGGACAGATCTGCCCGCTGTTTACAGGAGCCTGGTTTGTGGTATGCTTTTTATTCTTTGCAGCTGTGAGAATCATGTCTGGTGGCAGCGGGTAAACGAAAGAAACTTGCTTTTGTAAAGATGGAAAAAAGCATCAGCCGTCCTCCCCCCCCCACCACCGGGAAGCAGCAGGGAAATGTGAAGGAGTGCAAAGCTTTTAGCTGTTAAACTTAACGACAGATGAGGATAGATAAGGAGAGAACATGGATTATAATTATCGAAAATTACAAAACGGAAGTGACATCCGAGGGGTTGCAATGGAAGGTGTGGAAGGAGAGCCGGTAAACCTCGGAAAGGAAGAAGCTTTCCGCCTTACCAGAGGGTTTGTCCTCTGGCTCTGGGAAAAGACAGGAAAGGAACCGCAGAATCTGCGCATATCTGTTGGACATGACAGCAGGCTGACCGCTTCTTTGCTGAAAGAAACGATAGCGGAGACATTAGCCCATATCGGCGTGAAAGTATTTGACTGCGGGCTGGCTTCAACGCCGGCAATGTTCATGTCGACCGTATTCGAAGATTATCAATGTGACGGAGCGATTATGATCACGGCCAGTCACTTACCATTTAACCGGAATGGTTTTAAATACTTTGACCGTGATGGTGGACTGAATAAGAGCGATATTGCAGAAATCATTACATATGCACAAAGTGATAATGCAATTTACAATCTGAAGCTTGTTTCCACTCTGGACACGAACCCGCTGGAAAAGAGAGATTTGATCGGAACTTATTCTGCATTTCTTCGGGAAAAAATTATAGCGGAGGTAAACCATCCGGAAAATCCACAAAAACCGCTCAGCGGACTGAAAATCGTTGTTGACGCAGGGAATGGAGCCGGAGGATTTTATGCGTCCAGGATTCTGGAGCCTTTGGGGGCAGATGTGAGTGCCAGCCAGTTCCTGGAACCGGACGGACATTTTCCGAATCATCAGCCGAACCCGGAAAATAAAGAAGCTATGGAATCCATCTGCAAGAAAGTATTGGAAAGCAAGGCTGACTTCGGACTTATTTTTGATACAGACGTTGACAGGTCTTCTGCAGTTGATGGTAACGGCAGGGAAATCAGCAGAAATGCGATCGTCGCAATGGCGGCGGCACTGATCGCTCGTGAGCATCCGGGAACAACAGTTGTAACAGACAGCATTACCAGTGATCAGCTGACTATTTATTTAGAACAGTGTCTGGGGCTGAAACATCTGCGTTTCAAGAGAGGCTATAAAAACGTGATCAATAAAGCTATCGAGCTGAATGAATCCGGAGTGGACAGCCAGCTTGCCATTGAAACTTCCGGACATGCGGCATATAAGGAGAATTATTTTCTGGATGATGGTGCCTATCTGGCAACAAAGATTGTGATCAAGGCTGCTCAGCTGAAATTGCAGGGAGTCGGGATCGGAGTTCTTTTATCCAGTCTGGAAGAGCCGAAGGAAGCATTGGAAGTCAGATTTCCAATCAGCGGAGGTGAGTTCGGCCAGTATGCAGATCAGGTGCTGGAAGGACTTTTAAAATGGATAGAAGAACAGAATGCAGCAGGATATGCGATCACGGAAGTTATTCCGAACTATGAAGGCGTGCGGATCAATTTCGATCTGCCGGAAGTAAAGGGTTGGTGTCTCCTTCGAAAATCCCTGCATGATCCGATTCTTCCGCTGAATGTAGAAGTGACCGAAGGCAGCTGCCAGGATATTTTAGAAATGATAAAAGAATTCCTTAGCAAATACGATCGGATTGTGGTATAATGGTTCTTGTCGATTATGTTTGCAGCGTTGCTGTAAGGTAAGAACCATTGAATCACGCACGTGAAAAACCTGGGGCGTGGTATAATGGTTCTGTCCCATGAATGCGAGCACATGCGATGCATGAATGGCAAGACAGACAAAAAATAAGACAGAGTAGGAACGGCGCGTTAAGTGCCAGCGGATGGGAAGTTGCCGCTGGACGAAAGCGAGAAGGAACAAGAGAAAACAGAAATTTCATCTGCTAATATCTTGCTGCGGTGCCGTATCCGCATCCGCTGCTGCAATTAGAGAATGACATCGAACTTTTCGAAATCTCCTTTTGCGGCAACTGTCCGCAATGGAAGAAAAGGCCCAAAAGGGAATAAGTACGGAGTACACTCTGCAGAGGAGTGTTATTTCGTTGCTTATCAAATCCGGGCGAAGGAGGTTTTAGAATGAAAAAATTAGATGTTAAAACGATGGTTACTTGTGCTGCACTGATCGCGGCAGCAATTGTACTGTCAAGATTTCTTTCCATCAATGCATGGAATCTGAAGATTGGATTTACGTTTGTGCCGGTATTTTTAGCGGCATATCTATATGGTCCTCTGGGTGGTGCGATTGTCGGAGGAATTGCAGACTTTTTGGGAGCAACACTGTTCCCGATCGGCGCATATTTTCCAGGCTTTACTCTTACCTGCGTGTTGACCGGCGTTGTATATGGACTGTTGCTTCAGAAAAAACAGACACCGCTGCGTATTTTAATTGCAGTAGGAATCGTACAACTGATCTGCGGGCTGCTGATCAATACTTACTGGATTTCTGTTTTATACGGATCCCCGTTCGAAGCACTGCTGGTTACAAGATCCGTACAGTGCCTGATCATGATCCCGGTAGAGTTTATCGTTATCGGAATCCTCAGCAAATCGCTGGCACGCTACAAAAGTGTGCTGACACGTGTAGCATAAAACTTGAAATCAGGGCAGGGACAGACCATTAAGGTGCGGTCGAACGATTACGTGGGTTCATGTCTTGTTACAAGCTTCATGCAGTGACGGAAGCTGGAAGATGGAAGAATATAAACGAGAAAGATAAAAAAGAAAAAGCTGGTGTGAAAGAGCGGACAGACACATCAGCTTTTTTTATGCAAAAACCGAGAGGAAAAGTTTTGCGAGGGGGAGAGAATGCGGCAACAGGGGACGGATTTAAAATCTGAAAGTTTAGGATTGTGGTATAGAAAAAAAAGTGTTACAATAAACCTCAAGTTAAAGGAAAGAAGCGGAGACGACATTATCTATTTTATAATTTGAAAATGAAAGGAAACGGTCAACGTGAAAATTGTAGTAAAAGTGGGATCTTCTACGTTGGCACATGCCACGGGAAGATTAAATATTCAGAGAATTGAGGAATTGTGCAAGGTTCTCAGCGATCTGAAGAATGCCGGACATGAAATCATTCTGGTATCTTCCGGTGCGATTGCCATGGGGGTCGGCAAGATGAATATGGACAGAAAGCCGGATGATATGCCGTCCAAGCAGGCAGCAGCGGCAGTCGGGCAGTGCGAACTGATGTATACTTACGACAAAATGTTTACAGAATACAGCCATACGGTAGCACAGCTTTTGATCACTGCGCCGGATATTAAAGATGACGAGAAAAAGCAGAATTTCCACAACACACTGGAGAGACTGCTGGAACTGCACGTACTTCCGGTCATCAACGAAAATGATACAGTCTCGACCGAGGAAATTGTGATTGGCGATAATGATACCTTATCGGCTGAAGTTGCAGCAAGCATTCAGGCGGAACTTTTGATCATTTTATCCGATATTGACGGGCTGTATGACGCAGACCCGCGGGAAAATCCAAACGCAAGAATGATCCATGAAGTCCGTGTGATCGATGAAAGCATCAAGAAGCTGGCGGGGGATAAGGGAACGTCTCTTGGAACCGGTGGTATGATCACGAAGCTTCAGGCCGCAGAAATTGCAACTGCCAATGGGTGCGACATGATCATTGCTAATGGCAGGAAACCGAAAATATTATACAAAATTGTAGACGGCGAAAATATCGGGACCCGGTTTATCAAACAGAAAGGTGGTCGGACTTGTGACAACCATTGAGATCATAAAAAAGACGAAAGCTGCATGGCCGGCTGTGAGAGATGCAGGCGAAGCAGAAAAAAACAAGATGCTTCTTGCTATGGCAGATGAGCTGGAAGCAGAGACAGAAGCGATCCTTTCCGGTAACCGGGAGGATGTGGAAGCTGCCAGAGGAAAAATCTCAGAAGTCATGCTGGACAGACTGGCACTGACAGCGGAGAGGATTCACGGGATGGCAGAAGGAATCCGGGAAATTGCAGAACTTGAAGATCATACGGGAAGAGTCCTCTCGCAGATAGAAAGACCAAACGGAATGACAATTATGAAAAAGCAGGTGCCACTTGGACTGGTTGCAATTATTTATGAAAGCAGACCAAATGTGACTTCCGATGCGGCAGCACTGGCACTGAAAAGCGGGAATGTCTGTGTCCTGAGAGGTGGCAAGGAGGCTTTTCGAAGCGCAAATGCCATCGTGAATGCCTTAAAGAAGGGAATTGAGAAAGCAGGTGGTAATCCGGAAACCGTCAACCTGCTGCAGGATACGACCAGAGAAAGTGCAAACGAGCTGATGCGTGCTTCCGGTCTGGTAGATCTGCTGATTCCACGAGGCGGAGCAGGATTGATCCGTGCCTGTGTAGAAAATGCTACTGTGCCTTGTATCCAGACAGGAACCGGTATCTGCCATGTTTATGTGGATGATGAGGCTGATCTTGATAAAGCTTTAAATATCATTGTAAATGCGAAAACCAGCAGACCTTCTGTGTGTAACGCTGAAGAAGTATGTCTGGTTCATAAAGATATCGCAGCAGAATTTCTGCCGAGACTAAAAAAAGCTTTGGTAGATGACCGGCGGGCAGCAGGACTGATCCCGGTTGAACTTCGCCTGGATGAAAAGGCTGCTGCTATCATTCCGGGAACATCGGCAGGAGAAAAAGACTTCGATACAGAATTTTTAGATTATATTCTGGCAGTCAGTGTTGTGGAAGATGTAAAAGCGGCAGTTTCTCATATCCTGGCACATTCTACCGGTCACAGCGAAGCCATTATCACAGAAAACCCGGAGCATGCAGAACTCTTTACCATGCAGACAGACAGTGCAGCGGTATATGTTAACGTATCGACCAGATTTACCGATGGAGGTGAATTTGGACTTGGCTGCGAAATGGGAATCTCAACACAGAAATTACATACAAGAGGCCCGATGGGTCTGGATGCCTTGAGTACCTATAAGTACATTATTACCGGAAACGGACAGATCCGCTGATCGCGGCAGTCGTTTATATCGGTTTATTGAAGCAGAACATTGCAGATCATTGTGGAGGTAAGCTTATGAAAAAATACGAAGCAGGTTTTATTGGTGCCGGAAATATGGGTGGAGCGTTGGCAAAGGCTGCCTGCAGAACCGTTGGGCCGGAAAAAGTGGCAGTAACATGCCGTACGGAGGAAAGCACCAGAAGAGTAGCAGAAAAGCTGGGCTGTGACAGCAGAACAACAAGTGAAATTATTGAAAACAGCAAATATGTTTTTCTGGGGGTTAAACCGCAGATGCTACAAGAGCTGACGGAAGAAATTCAGGGACAGGTGGCAAAAACAGACTGTATTCTGGTATCCATGCTGGCAGGCATTACCATTGAACGGCTGAATGAAATTTTCCCAGGAAAAAAAATTTTCCGCATTATGCCGAATACGCCTTGCAGTGTGGGGAGCGGAATGATTTTTGTATGCGGCAATCAGAAAACGGATGACAAGGACATGCAGGACTTTTTCGCATTGATGGCGAAAGCCGGTCTGGTGGATGAGCTTCCGGAAAATCTGATCGATGCGGCGAGTGCGGTTGCAGGATGTGGACCGGCATTTGCATATATGTTTATACAGGCACTGGCTGACGGTGGTGTTGAATGCGGATTACCGAGAGCCAAGGCTGCCAAATATGCAGCGCAGATGGTTCTGGGCAGTGCGGAAATGGTTCTGGCTTCCGCAGAGCATCCGGAAAAACTGAAAGATGATGTCTGTAGTCCGGGAGGTACAACGATCTGCGGTGTTCATGCACTGGAAAGAAAGGGCTTCCGTGCGGCATGCATGGACGCTGTAACTGCGGCGTACGACAAGACGAAGAAACTGGGATGATTTTGAGCGGTGGATTTCTTTGATAAGAAGAAAGGTATCTCCGTTAGGTAGATTACTGCATAATAAAAACTGATAATAAAAGAAACCCCCTTCATTGACGCTAAGAGCTGCCGATGCAGGGGTTTGTTTATTTAACAGACAGTTTTCGAAAAATCTCAATCATCCGATAGAAACGCTGCGGGACTGTTGTCAGATCTAAAAATTCCTTTTCACTGTGTGGGAAGCCGCCACCGGGACCGCATCCATCAAGGATGGAAATTCCAAGGCCTGCAAGTCGGTTAGCATCAGAAGTTCCGCCAGCCTTTACATATTCTAAACCGAGTGACCCCAGTTTATCCATCAGGCTGCGAGTTGCAGGGGTGATGGTCAGAGGCGGATAGTGGCTGATCTGCCTGAAAGATACGGAAGCCCCTTCCAGGTGCGGCCGGTCGGTCATTTTTTGCAGCCTTCGTGTGATCCGGGCAAATTCTCGTTCGGAAGTGTAGCGGACTTCCATGATAGCATGTGCGGACGGAGCGATCACATTCAGGGCAGTTCCGCCGTCGATCAGCCCGACATTGATCGAAGTTCCTTTATCCAGATTCTGCGCTTTGGAAAGATCTACGATGATCTCTGAAAGTTCCACGATGGCACTGATTCCCTGGCGTGGAGCCGTTCCGGCA
>CAKQVC010000042.1 GCA_934277655.1 uncultured Clostridia bacterium | reverse complement strand
GAAGGGTGACATCGGGATTGAAAATGCGGAGCCGCAGGCAATCACAGAAGCTTTGGAGAAAGCCTGCTGCACCATTCAGAGCAACTCCGCTGAACCTGCATATACGAATGATGATCTGTTCGCAGCGGGACTTGCGGGACAGAGTGATTCGAAAGGAAGAAGAGAAAAACTGGGAGAAGTTTTAGGTATTGGCTATGGAAATGCAAAAGGGCTTTTAAAAAAACTGAACCAGTTTAACATAAATAGAGAGGATTTTTATGAAGCTTTACGCACCATAGAAAATCAGAGAGATTAAAGCAAAATACGGATTCAAATTATCAAAAAGTCTGGGTCAGAACTTTCTGACAGATAAAAATATTATCGATCAGATCATTGAAGGATCCGGCATTGGAGAAAATGATCTGGTTCTGGAAATTGGACCGGGTATCGGTGTCATAACCAGCGAAGCGGCTTCTGCCGGCGGTAAGGTCATTGCTATTGAAATTGATAAAAATCTGATTCCGATTCTTAAAGAAACCTTAATGCAGCATGATAATGTGGAAGTCATTCATGCAGATATTCTAAAAACGGACGTGAACCAGATCCTTAAAAAAGAACAAGCAGAGCAGGTTGAAAAAACAGGAGAAAGATACCAGGCGGTCAGAGTGATCGGCAATCTGCCTTATTATATTACAACACCTATTATCATGAAACTGTTGGAAGATGGTATTGAAGCTGACAGTATTACGGTTATGATGCAGAAAGAAGTTGCTGATCGGATCCAGGCACATCCTGGAACGAAAGCCTATGGAGCAATTTCGGTTGCAGTGCAGTATTATTGTCAGGTCAGCCAGGTAGTTTCCGTACCGAGAGATGTTTTTGTTCCGCAGCCTAACGTGGATTCAGCAGTTTTAAGATTGAACATCCGTAAAGAAAAAATTGTACGACTAAAAGATAAAGACATTTTCTTCCGGGTTGTGAAGGCTGGTTTCGGTCAAAGGCGAAAGACATTGAGTAATTCTTTAATGGGGGTTAAAGGAATTACAAAGGAAAATGCACTGGCGGCACTGCAGGCAGCAGGTATTGACCCGGTACGCAGGGCAGAAACACTGGATTTAGAGGAGTTTGCAGAACTTTCCAACCAGATTTATGAAAGACTATAGGATGAGAAAGGGACGACACAATGGATAAATTTGAGAAATTTGACAAGTTTGAAAAACTAGATAGAAAAGTAGAAGAAACGATAAGAGAAGTCGAAACCATGGATCGCAAAAGGTTTTATAAAAACGGTTTCGTCTATGCCGGAGTTTTGGCACTTGTACTGAATCTGATCATTGAAACGCTTGGAAGATTCCCGACAGTGGGGATCTTCGGAGGACTGAAATTTATGGTATCCAGCCCTCTCGTGTTTTTATATAATGCGCTGATCATTTTTGCAACGTTGGTTTTTGCAACACTCGTTAAACGTAGATTCTTCGCTTTTTCGATCATCTCACTGTTCTGGCTGGTCATCGGCATTGCCAATGGTGTGATTCTGACCCAGCGTATGACGCCGTTTACCGTTAAGGATCTGAGCAATCTGGGTGACGGCTTGACGATCGTGACGACCTACCTGAGCAAGGGTGAGATCGTGCTGGCAGGCATTGCAATTGTAGTACTGATAGGATTGGTCGTTCTCCTCTTTATTAAGGGACCACAGAAAAAAGACGGTGTGAAGAGAAAACGCAATCTGGCAGCGGTTATCATGGTTGCTGTTTTTACAATGATTTCTACGACAGTGGCAGTCAATGCCGGGGTCGTGGAAACATTCTTCGGAAATCTTGCCTATGCGTACCGGGATTACGGTGTAGTATATTGTTTTACCAATACCTGGCTGAATACCGGTATAAGCAAACCGAACGGGTACAGTGAAGATTTGATTTTAAATATTTTCGATAAGAAGGAACTGGGCGATGATAACGCTATGCTTTTGAAAAAGAAAGATGTCGATGAAAATTATCCTAATATCCTGTTCCTGCAGCTGGAATCTTTCATCGATCCGACAACCGTAAAAAGCATCGAGCTTTCCAAAGATCCTTGTCCGAACTTCCGGAAACTTTACAGTCAGTATTCTTCTGGAGAACTGACTGTACCGGCTTGTGGTGCCGGCACTGCAAACGTTGAATTTGAGGTTCTGACAGGACTCAGTGTGAAGTTCTTCGGGCCGGGCGAATATCCATATAAATCAGTCTTGACTGAAAAGACCGGAGAAAGTCTTGCATACGACCTGGACAGTATTGGATATACATCCCATGCGATCCATAATCACCGGGCAGTATTCTACAACCGGAATACAGTGTTTTCCAATATGGGATTTGATACCTTTACCAGTCTGGAATATATGAAAGATGTGGCGAAAACGCCGAAAAACTGGGCGAAAGATAACGTTCTGACCGGATGTATCCTGGACGCACTCAATTCGACCAAGGGACGGGATATGATCTATACGATCTCCGTGCAAGGCCACGGAAAATATCCGAGCGAAAAAGTAATCGAAAATCCGGAAATCGAAGTGCTTTCTGCTCCGACAGAAGAACTGAAATGGAAGTATGAATACTATGTCAACCAGATTTATGAGATGGATCAGTTCGTAAAGGAACTGACCGATGAACTTGCGAAGCTGGATGAACCGACAATCCTGGTCATGTACGGAGACCATATCCCCGCACTGGATATTAAGGAAGATGATCTGGAAAACGGAAATCTTTTCGGAACACAGTATATCGTCTGGAATAATATGAATCTGCAGAAAGACGATGAAAATCTCCACAGTTATCAGCTGGCAGCTCATGTTATGGATATGGTAGACCTGCAGGTGGGAACGATTTTTACCTACCAACAGAATCATAAAAACAGCGAAACTTATCTGAGCGACCTCAAAGCTCTCGGATATGACATGCTTTATGGTAAATATTATATTTACGGTGGCAAAAATCCGTTCAAACCGACGGATTTACAGATGGGGGTCAACGATATTACCATCGACGAGGTTGTGAAGATCGGCGATAAATATTATATTAAGGGTAAGAACTTTACACAATATAGCAAAGTAACGCTGAACGGAAAAGAATTGAATACGATTTATCTGGGCGAAAATGTTCTTGGTCTTTTGGACGATGTTGATCCGGGAGATGCAGTAAACATGAAAGTCAGCCAGATTGAAAATAAGAGTGGCGAAATTCTCAGCACGACAGAATAAAACGGAGGAAGAGATTTTAAAATGAAAACCATTGAAACAGAAAGATTAAAATTGACACCGTGGACATCGTCTAAAGACGATGCCGAAGGACTTTATGCTTACGCAAAAGATCCTGACGTGGGGCCGAATGCAGGCTGGAAGCCCCATGCAAGTGTTGAAGAGTCAGCAGAAATCATCCGGGAACTTTTCCTTCCTAACGAAGTATGGGCAATCCGTGACAAAGAATACGGCAAGATTATGGGGAGCATCGGATTGGAACCAGATCGCAGAAGGGAAGACGTTGCCAGCAAAGAGATGGGATATTCCCTGGGAAAAGAATTCTGGGGAAAGGGCTATATGACAGAGGCAGCGAAAGCAGTCATGGACTATGCCTTCAGAGAGGATGATCTGGTCGTTCTTGCCATCTGTACCGGACCGCAAAATAAGAGATCCCAGCGTGTGATTGAAAAATGCGGATTCCAGTTTGAAGGAATCCAGCGAAAAGGATATCATATTTACGATGGAAGCGACAGGGATAATATGGTCTACTCGATCCTGCGAGAAGAATGGGAAGCACAGGCACAGGTATAGTAATTAAGACGAAGACTGCTGCCAGGCTGTTGTCTGCAGACACCAGATATTCTAAATCATAAAGAATAAAGAAAAAAGAAAGCAAAACCGAATCGGCAATTAACGATGTTAAAAATCCGGTTCGGTTTTTTTGGTACATGCAGTAAAGAACACCTATCGGTATTGAATTCGTCATGCATGCTTTTATCCCGGATAAATTCCAGCTTTTGAAATGAGTGTGATTTACAGAAATCACCTATTCTTTACTTGTATGCAATTTAATATCATTTAAATTACCGAGAAAAGGATTTTTCGGGTGATGAGCATAAGGAGCCAGCACTTGGATATCTTTGGCAATATCACCAAGTTCATTCGAAGAAATTGCCTGCTTCCCATCGCAAAGTGCATTTTCCGGATCATCATGAACTTCTACCATAATTCCCTGTGCACCGGCAACAACGGCAGCTTTTGTCAGTGGACGCACAAGAGACGCGTTACTGCTGCCGTGACTTGGATCAGCGATAACCGGAAGATGGGACTGTTCCCGGATCAGAGAAAACACGCCCATGTCCATGGAAAACTTCGTCATCGGCTCGAAGGTCTTTTCTCCACGTTCGCAAAGAATGACATTTGGGTTGCCGTAAGCAAGAATATACTCTGCACTCAGTAAAAATTCTTCGATCGTGCAGCCAAACCCTCTCTTAAGCAGAACAGGCTTCTTTACCTGTCCAAGCGCTTTCAGCAGACTGAAATTCTGCATATTCTTTGCCCCCACCTGCAGAATATCGACATCCTCAAATAATGGAATCTGGCTGGCATCCATAATTTCCGATACGGTCGGAAGTCCGGTCAGAGCTTTTGCTTCCGATAAATACTGCAATCCTTCCGCACCAAGGCCTTGAAACGAATAGGGGGATGTCCGGGGCTTAAACGCACCACCCCGCAAAACATCTGCTCCTGCGTTTTTTATCTTTTGGGCGATGTCCAGAAGCTGGCTGTGCGACTCTATCGCACATGGTCCTGCAATTAGTGGAACCTGTCCGTCGCCAAAGGTTACCGTAGCAGTTCCGTCTTTACCGCCAACGGTAATAACGCTGTCATTAATGTGAAACATTCTTCCAGCCATTTTATAAGGCACTTCTTTTATATAAATCATACAAAATCTCCTTTTTCTTTCATAGAAATTAAATCGTTTATAGACGATGCATATCCCAGCCATATGCATCTGTTACGGCTCTGTGACTACAGGGCATTGCTCTATAACCGATAACCGCTTATTCGCAACAGATAGGTAATGAAATCCGCGAGGGAATGCAGCAATAACCAGCGACAAGTTTCTGCTTTCTATTATAGTAGAAAAAGGAGCAAAAATCCAGTCTCGCATACAGGCTTCTCAAGAAACGAACAATGAGCAGAGAAAGAGGGTCGTAAAAAGAGAAAGAAAAAATACTTGAAAAAGAATGGTAAATATAGAATAATAATAGAAGAAAAGAAAAAAAAAAGCGAAAACTGAGCGGCTGCGATTCCGAAACGACAGAAGGAATGCAAAGCGTAGTTTCTGCTATACGATTATACGATTAAAGAGGAGCAGACAGAAAAGAAATGAGAAAAATAAGAAATTTTATATTGAAAGTGCTGGTCGGCATTTTAATTCTGGCACTTATCGGAGCAGCCTGCGTATTTTTGCTGAGTGAACATGTGAAACACGTTGCGGACGATAATCTGGTATATACGGTTACCGGAGATTCTGAAATCAATACAGCAAGCGTCCGGGAACTGCGGGATTTCGGAGCAAATTGTGCTGTTGTACTGGGATGCGGTATTGAAGATTCGGAAACACCAAGCCCGATGCTGAAAGACCGGTTGGATGTCGGGATTACCCTTTATAAAGAAGGAATTGTGCCGAAAATCCTGCTTACCGGTGATAATGGACAGCAAGGTCATAATGAAATCCATGTCATGTTGAAATATACCAAGGCAGCGGGAATTCCTGCAGAAGACATTTTTTGCGACCATGCAGGCTTTTCAACTTATGATTCTATGTATCGTGCAATTACGATATTTAAAATTGACAAGGCAATTGTCGTTACACAGAAGTATCATGAGTATCGGACGCTGTATATCGGAGAAAAGCTGGGGATGGATGTTCGGGGAGTAGCATCGGATCAGGAAAGTTATTTTGGTCAGACTTATCGTGAGATCAGAGAGATTCTGGCAAGAGATAAGGACTTCTTTAAAGTTCTCATCCGCAGCAAGGCGACATACAGCGGCGATGCGATTCCGATCAGCGGAAGTGGAATAAGCAGTCACGGGGAGTAAGGAAAAAAACACACAAGCAGCTGGCAGGCTGCATAGTATATAGAGGACACTTTCTGTCCTCTATTTTGATTTTTGTGAGGAATGTCATGATATATTTAGATAACGGAGCAACCTCCTATCCTAAACCCAGGTCGATGCTGGGAGCAATGGAGGACTGCATGCTGCATTACTGCGGAAACCCGGGCAGATCCGGACATTATATGTCCATCCGGACTGGAGAGGAGGTTTACCGGGCAAGGCGGGCTGTAGCTTCTGTCTTTCACATCCAGGAAGGAGAGCGTCTGGTTTTTACGAAAAATACGACAGAGGCCTTAAACCTGGGGCTTAAAGGAGCTCTGCATGCAGGCGATCATGTTATAACGACCTCTATGGAGCATAATTCAGTGCTGCGGCCGTTGAAAAGCATGGAAAGTGCGGGAATCATTACCCAGTCCGTCATCCGTGCAGACCGGGAAGGCATGATCCATCCAATTGATATCGAAAAAGCCATACGCCCGGAAACAAAAATGATTGCTGTTACAGCAGCTTCTAATGTGACCGGTACGAAAATGCCGTTAACGGAGATCGGCCGGATCGCCCGCAGAAAAGGAATCCTGTTTCTGGTGGATGGGGCACAGGGAGCAGGAACAATGGAGATCAATGTTGAAGAACTGGGGATTGATCTGCTAGCTTTTCCAGGACACAAAGGCCTTCTGGGTCCTTTAGGAACGGGAGGACTCTATGTCAGCCGCGATGTCAGCCTGAAAACGTTTTGCGAAGGGGGAACGGGAACCGAATCAAAGAGCAGGGTACAGCCAAAGGAGTTTCCAGAAGGATATGAAGCAGGCACGATCAATGCGCCGGGAATCATCGGACTGGGAGCAGCGGCAGAGTTTGTAAAGAAAATCGGTGTTGATGTTATCGCACAGTATGAAGAAGAGCTGATTGCTTTTATCGATGAAAAGCTAGATAATATGCAGGCCGTTACTCGTTATGGTCCGGATGCTGACAAAAAAACAGGTATTACTTTGTTTAATATCGCAGGCATTACGGCAGAAGAAGCTACTTCCATTCTGGGAAACGAGTATGGAATTGCAGTGCGAGGTGGTTACCATTGTGCAGGACTGGCGCATAAAACTATCGGAACATGGGATCGGGGCGGCATCAGGGTCAGCGTTGGACCTTTTAACACAAAAAAACACATGGAAAAACTTGCAGATGCTGTATGGAAAATTTCATGTAGACAAGAGTCGTAAAAGAAGGTAAAGTATAAGCATACACATCTATTTCACAAAGATTACAAGAGAAAATAGTATAATAGAAACAGTGAAAACTCTTGCCGGATGGCTGGCGAGCAACAAAAACCAGAGAGGACAAGAACATGAAGAAGAAATTATTTATGATATTTATGATCGCAACACTGACTTTTTCGATGACAGCGTGTGGCGGCAAAGACAACCAGAATTCTGGCTCTGATACTGCAAATCAGCAGACAGAGGAAACTACAGATCAAGATACTGAAGGAAACGGAGACAGCCAGGGTGCTGACACAGATAGCGATGAAGAAATCGGCGAAACCCTTCCTGAAAGCGATAAGAAGGTCGGAGAATCGGAAGAGGCAGAGGAGGGCGACTCCTATGACTTCAACCTTAAAGTTGCGAAAAACTTCACGATGGAACCATCTCTTGCGAAAATCAGCTATAAAGATATTTCCAAAGTGGGAGATAAACTGCAGTCTAATCTGCAAAGCGGACTTGCAGCGACAGCATCCGGCAGCAGTTATGTGGTTCAATTCAACGAATATGAAACTTACGATGGAGAGGAAATCGACAAACTGACTTATGTAGCAGCAGTCGAGGATGATGACACTGAAAAAAGCGTGATAGAGTCCGGTGTCTACCACAACAGCATAGATAAAAATTATTATCAGTATACTGGCTATACGTCCAGAACGATTTATGGCACATCCGAAGATATTTCCGATATTCTGAGCAGTATCAAATCATCTTATGGTGTGGTACTGTCCAAGTCTAAAGTAGAAAAAGCACTGCAGACAACATGGAAGCAGGCAGAAAAGACGGAAGACTATTACGGTGTCTACGAAAAGAAGAGTTTCCAGGGAGACGGATACATCGACACGATCACAGTCCGTGTGGATGCGGTCTATGATGAAGACGGCAATATGAGCGCTTATGTCTATGCAGAAAGAGAGCGGCTCTACCAATAAACGGATATAATCTGGGTCGCAAAATCTTTTTTGCAGGGAAAGACAACAGAGCAGCTGTGATCTGAGGAAAACGAGAAGAATAGGAAGGACAGAAAGGAAAAGCTATGGCAGTAGAAAACCTTATGATACGGCAGATCATGAAAGAACTGGTGGCCGTGCAGAGTGATACCGGAACCGTAAGTGAACAGAAAGTTGCAAAAAAAATTGCATCGTTTTTTGAAGCAGACCCTTATTTTTCAGAGCATCCGGAGTGTTGGGGCATGGAAGATACGGGAGACTTTATGGGAAGAACCATCGTCTGGGCACTGAAAAAGGGAAAAAGTCCGAGAACGTTGATTCTTACCGGACACTACGATGCGGTTGAGATCGGCTGCTATGGAGAACTGAAATCGTTCGCCCTGCAGCCCGAAAAGCTGGGAGAAGAGATTTTGCGAAGAAATCTGGGAAGCGATCAGCTCAGAGAAGAGCTGAGAAGCGGAGACTGGCTTGCCGGGCGGGGAACTGCCGACATGAAAGGCGGTCTTGCCATTGGGATTTATAAAACGTTGACCTTGCCGGAGGATTCGGAAACGGGACTGCTATTTGTCGGTGTTTATGACGAGGAAAACATATCTGCCGGCATGAGGAGCGCAGTTGATGTACTGCTGGATATCCAAAAGCGTTTTCAGCTGGAATATGCGGCTTCGTTGGTTCTGGAACCGCAGCTGCCCCTGGCAGGAAATGATTTTATGCTGTATAACGGCAGTATCGGGAAGGTTTTACCGATGATCGTGGCCAAAGGCAGGCTGGCGCATTGCGGAGAACCGTTGAAAGGACTTAACGCAGCTCATCTTATCGGAGAGATTACATCCAGGATCGATCTGAATACAGATCTTGTCACAGAGGATTTCGGACTGGCAGCAGCACCTCCGATTGTTCAGATCATGAAAGATATGAAGAATACATACGATGTTTCCCTGCCGTCCATGGCTGTCATGTGCGTCAATCTGCTGTTTTTAGGCGAAAACGTGGTAGATGAGGCTATCCGGAAACTGCGGCGGATCTGTGAAGAAGCGGTCTGTGCAGTTATGGAAAAGTACGAAAAAGCTTGTGCGTTTTCGGAAAGCCGGGGACTGTTGGCACGGGAGCAGAAAGTTCAGGCCGTTCCGGAAGTCTTGATGCTTTCAGAACTGGAAGAACGGATGGAGCGGGAACATTCGGAATTTTCTCAGTGGAAAAAGGCACAGGAAAAAGAACTTCGAGAAAAAATTGAGGCAGGAGGTCTTACTCTGCAGGATGCCAGCGTGCTTTATATCCAACGCATGATTGAACAGTCCGGCAGTGATGATCCGATGGTCGTTATAGCCGTAGCACCGCCGTATTATCCGGCTGTCTGCAACGCATATCTTGCAGATGACGGAGCAGAAATTACTGAAAAGATCAGCAAGACAGCGGCTGACTATGGACTGAAACTATCGGTCATTCCATATTTTACGGGGATCGGCGATGCCAGCTATCTATCCTGCACGGATCCTGCCGGGCAGCGAAAAGTTCTGGATAATCTGACTCTTCCAACGTCTATTTATAATATACCTTTTGATTCTTCCGCAAAACTGGGAGCCCCGGCTTTTTATCTGGGACCTCGTTGCCGTGACATTCATCAGTGGTGCGAGAGGGTTTATATGCCGGATCTGGAAACAATCGTGCCGGCTATGATCGACAGTCTGCTTTAGTAAAGAATGATCATTGTGAATAAATGTAAACAAAAACCGCTTTCAGAGGTACATAGTCGAGAGGCTGATGCTGAGTCTGAAGCGGTTTTTATCATGCAGGAATTGTATCCATAGAAGCGAAGGTAAGATCCTAAAAAGTTTTTAGTGAAATTAAAAAATACCTCTACTATTTTTGGTCAAGCTGTGATAAAATAGTAAAAGGTCTGAAGGAATGGGAATCAGAGGATGCTTTAGGAGAGCACCTTCGGATTATTCCATTTAACAGCGTAGACCTTGACAATTTAATATGTCTCCGTAGTTAAATGGATATAACAGTGCTCTCCTAAAGCATAGTTGGCGGTTCGATTCCGCCCGGGGATACCACCCAACCCTTATAAAGAAAAAGTCGCTGAATGTTGTTTGTTTCAGCGACTTTTTCTTTCCAAATACCGATACCTTTGGTATATTACGGAAGGAACCTCCTAAAAAGAATAGCTGCTCGTCTGTAACGATTGAGTTCTTCTATTTTAGACACCATAATCAAAAATATTATTAAATTTATTAGATTATATTACACAAAAACGTGCAGATGCACATAAAATGGGAATAGACATTGAAAATGAGGAACTAAGAGATCCTAAGGTGTGTTTCAAGTACATCAAAGATGCCATGAAAGACGGTGGTAAATATTATCTGCTTCTAGATGAAGTGCAGTTTATGCCACGATTTGAGGAAGTGCTGAACAGCCTGCTCCGCATGAGCAATATTGATGTGTATGTCACCGGAAGCAACTCTAAGTTCTTATCCAGCGATATTGTGACCGAGTTCCGTGGCAGAGGTGATGAAATCAGAATCTATCCCCTCTCCTTTGCAGAGTTTTTTTCTGCTTATGACGGCGATTATGATGATGCCTGGGATGACTACATGATCTACGGAGGATTGCCGCAGATCGTAAGTTTCCAGA
>CAKQVC010000041.1 GCA_934277655.1 uncultured Clostridia bacterium | reverse complement strand
ATCGCAGGAATTTACGACTGTGGAGTGTACAAGAACTTGTGAGTAGCGTATTGTTTACAATCGCCAAAGCATACACAATGAAGCAGTAAGAAGTATCCGCAAGGACTTCAATTTCTCGATGTGTTTGAGTATATTTAAACACATTTTGAGTGGCAGAACTATATTAAATGGAATACGGACTGATCGGAGAGAAACTGGGGCACAGCTTCTCGAAAGAAATACATGGTCTGATTGCAGATTATGACTACCAGTTGAAAGAACTTCCAAGAGAGGAACTGGACGGCTTTCTGAAAGAAAAAGCTTTTAAAGGCATCAATGTGACGATCCCTTACAAGAAGGATGTGATTCCTTACTTAGATGAGATTTCACCGGAAGCACGTGCGATCGGAGCCGTTAACTGTATCCGCAATGACAATGGCAGGCTGATCGGACACAATACTGATTATGACGGATTGAAAGCTTTGATTCTTCACACCGGTGTTCAGGTAGAAGGAAAAAAGGTGCTGATTGCAGGAACCGGGGGTACGTCCGATACGGCAAGAGCTGTGTGCATGAATCTGGGAGCAGCAGAAATACTAAAAGCCAGTAGAAGCGGCAAGAATGAAGCTTTGACCTATGAAGAAGCAGAAAAAGTGTACAGCGATGTACAGGTCATCATCAACACGACACCTTGTGGCATGTATCCCAATATTCATCAGCACATGATTCGTCTGGATGCATATGAAAAACTGGAAGGTGTAATCGATGTTGTGTATAATCCGCTCAGAACACAGCTGGTATATCAGGCATTACAGAGAAACAAGAAAGCGGCAGGCGGTCTTTATATGCTGGTTGCACAGGCAGTAAGAGCATCGGAGTTTTTCCGCTCTATACCGGCAGATGACAGAAGAATCGACATTATTTTCGACAAGCTCCGCGAGGACAAAGAAAACATCGTCCTTACCGGAATGCCGGGCAGCGGCAAGAGCACCATCGGAAAGAAACTTGCACAGAAAACGAAAAAAGAGTTTTGGGATACGGATGCGCTGATCGAAGAAAAAGCAGGAAAGACGATTCCTGAAATTTTTGCCCAACATGGAGAAGCATATTTCAGGGATCTGGAAACAGAAGTCATCCTGGAAGTTTCAAAAAAAGCGGGTGCGGTCATTGCTACCGGAGGCGGTGTGATTCTAAGACAGGAAAACGTGGACGCTCTGAAACTGAACGGAAGAGTTTTCTATATCGACCGTCCGGTACACATGTTGGTTCCGACAGATGACAGACCGCTGGCAGGCACGAAAGAAGCCATCAAACAGCGTTATCGAGAACGTAGCAGCATCTATAAAAATACTGCAGACGTAGTGATCAAAAATCCGCATACATCGGAGAAAGCCGTCTGCAAGATTCTGGAGACATTAAAGTAATATGAAATTTGTGATTATAAATGGTCCGAACCTGAACATGCTTGGTATCCGGGAACCGGACAAATATGGAACAGAGACTTATCAGGATCTGGTGGAAAAGATCAAAAAGCATTGTGAACAAAGACAGGTAGTGTGTGAATTCTACCAGTCCAATCATGAAGGAGATTTGGTAGACCGGATCCAGCAGGCTTATTTCGATCAGGCAGATGGCATTGTCATCAACCCGGCAGCCTATACCCATACCAGCGTTGCTCTTTTGGATGCGGTAAACGGAACGAGGATTCCAACTGCAGAGGTTCATATATCCGATGTAAAGAAACGAGAAGATTTTCGTCAGGTGAGCTACATCCGGCAGGGTTGTTGCTTTACCATCATGGGACAAGGAACGGATGGATATCTGCAAGCCATTGACTTTTTGATCGAAAAGCTGGGAGGCAAGGCATGCGAGTAAAAATTGGAAAAGGAACTGCCCGGGGAACGGTTCAGGCGCCACCTTCGAAAAGCATGGCACACCGGCTTCTCATCTGTGCAGGCCTTGCAGATGGAACATCTGTCATACACGGGATCGCACCATCAGAAGATGTGCTGGCGACCATTGACTGTCTGCAGGCTCTCGGCATCCGATGCGAACTGGAAAAAGATACAGCCGTTGTTTACGGCAGGGAGCTGAATGAACTGTGCCGGGATACAGCGGCAGACGAGAAAACTGAAGAAACACAGAAACCGGAAAATCCGGTCAGAACCTTAATGTGCAGGGAAAGCGGCAGTACGCTCCGGTTTTTCATTCCTATCTGTCTTGCAGCCGGAGGAAAAACGGCCTTTTGCGGAAGTGGAAGATTGATGGAACGTCCGCAGAGCGTCTACCGGAAAATCTGCGAAGAACAGCAGATTCTTTTTCACCAGGATGAAACAGGCATTTTGACAGAAGGAAAACTGAAACCAGGCAACTTTTCACTGGCGGGCGATATTTCCAGCCAGTTTATCAGCGGACTTCTTTTTGCACTGCCGCAGCTTGAGACAGACAGCACCATCCAGATCCAGCCACCGGTTGAAAGCAGATCCTATATAGAAATGACGCTTTCCGCACTGGCTGCGTTCGGCATTGAGGCAGGCTGGAAAGACGAAAATGTGCTGTATGTGAAGGGTGGTCAGAAATTCATGCCACAGGAACTTGCTGTGGAAGGGGATTATTCCAACGCAGCATTTTTCGAGGCTTTGAATGTGATAGGCGGACAGGTTTCCATCGGCAATCTGAATGAAAACAGCTTGCAGGGAGACCAGGTTTATCGGAGTTTTTTTGAAGAACTGAAACAAAAAAAGAAAACAGAAATCAATATTTCAGACTGTCCGGATCTGGGACCGATTCTTTTCGCAGTGGCAGCAGCTGTCGGCGGCGGAACCTTTTCGGGCTGCAAAAGATTGAAAATAAAAGAAAGCAACAGAGGAGTAGTAATGGCGTCAGAATTGAAGAAATTCGGCGTAAAGGTTCATGTAGGAGAGGATGAAGTCATTGTCGAAGGTACATGTATTCATCCGCCAGAAACGATTCTGGACGGTCACAACGACCATCGGATCGTCATGTCCTGTGCCGTGCTTCTGACGTTAACCGGCGGAGAAATACAGGGAGCGGAAGCGGTAACGAAAAGTTTTCCGGATTTCTTCGAGAAATTGACGTCTCTGGGAATAGAGGTAACGAAAATTGAAGATTGATCAAAACACGAATATTTTAATTGTCGGGCTGGGAATCATAGGCGGCAGTTATGCAAGAGGATTTACAAAGAACGGATTTACCGTTCATGCCATAGACAGCAATCCGGAGTCTATCGAATATGCACTGAAAAACAAGATTATTGCAGAAGGCAGTTCCGAAGTGGATACGGAACTGATCGGAAAAGCAGATCTGGTCATTTTCGCATTGTACCCACATATTTTTAAAGAATGGATCGAAGCAAACCAGCAGTATTTCAAGCCTGGTGCGATCCTGACAGACGTAACCGGTGTGAAGGGATGCATCGTCGACGATATTCAGAAGATGCTCCGGGAGGACTGTGAATACATTGCGGCCCATCCGATGGCAGGAGGCGAAAAGCTTGGTGTTCAGAACAGTAACGAAAAGATTTTCTATCAGGCGAACTATATCATCGTTCCGACAGAAAAAAATACGGAAGAGGCGAAAGCTGTCTGCAGGCAGATTGGAGAAATCCTCGGATTTGCAAGAATTTCAGAGCTTTCCCCGTATGATCACGATGAGATGATTGGTTTCGTTTCGCAGTTGACACACTGCATTGCCATGTCACTCATGACCTGCAATCACATGGACAGGCTGGAAGACTATACAGGAGACTCGTTCCGTGATCTGACCAGAATTGCCCGTATTGACGAGACTTTGTGGAGTGAGCTGTTCCTTCTGAACAAGGATGCGCTTTTACATCAGGTAAAACTTTTTACTATGGAAGTGTCCAAACTGGAACGAATGATCATGGAGGGCGATAAAGAAGGCATCAAGGATATGATGAGACGCTCAACTGCAAGAAGAAAATTGTTTGAGAAAGAGAAGGTGGAATAGATTATGAATATGGAGTTCAAACGGAAACTGCCGATCCCAAAAGATATCAAGGAAATGTTTCCGATCAGTGAAGAATATGTTGCCAAGAGGGAGCAGTGTAACAACGAAGTCAAGGCGATCCTGAACGGAAGTGACGATCGTTTGCTGATGGTCATCGGACCGTGTTCTGCAGACAATGAAGAGGCTGTACTGGATTATCTCCTGCGCCTGAGAAAAGTACAGGATAAAGTAAAGGATAAAATTCTGATCATTCCGAGAATTTATACCAGCAAGCCAAGAACAACCGGAAAAGGCTACAAAGGTATGCTCCATCAGCCGGATCCACTGCTGGGCGAAGATATGCTGAAAGGGATCATTACCATTCGTGAAACCTATATACGGACGATGAAAGAAACCGATTTTTTCTGTGCAGATGAGCTGCTGTATCCGGAAAATTACAGATATTTAAGCGATCTGCTCTGCTATGTTGCTGTCGGTGCACGTTCTGTTGAAAACCAGTTCCACAGACTGACGGCCAGCGGTCTTGACATTCCGGTAGGTATGAAAAACCCGACCGGCGGAGACCTGTCGGTTCTGATGAACTCTCTGGTAGCAGCTCAGAGCGGACATACTTTCATCTACAGAAACTGGGAAGTTGCCAGCCACGGAAATCCGTATGCACACGCAATCCTCAGAGGCTATATGAACAAAAGAGGACAGTCGATCCCGAACTATCACTACGAGGACCTGAGACTGGTATGTGATATGTATCATGAACATGGACTGAAAAATCCGGCGATCATGGTTGATGCGAACCATGCAAACTCCGGAAAGAAATATCTGGAACAGATCCGTATCTGCAAGGAAGTACTTCATTCCAAGAAGTTCAGCGAAGATATCGGACATATGGTAAAGGGCGTTATGGTGGAAAGCTATCTTGAGGACGGATGCCAGCCTGTCGATGGTACGGTATACGGACAGTCTATTACAGACCCTTGCCTTGGATGGGAAAAAACAGAAAAATTGATCTGCGAGCTGGCGGATATGGTTGATTAAATGGATAAAAAAATGGGTAAATGACTGGCGTAACAGGGCATTTCCCCATAAATATATGACTGGAAGGAGAGAAGAAAATGAAACACAGACATATATCTAAAAGATACTGGAAAAGCAAGGCGACAGCGATCGGACAGTCGGATACCCTTGCCAAAGAATTTGATGATGTTATTAATCTGAGCTTGGGCGATCCGGACATCATCACACCGGAACTTATCATCGAAAAGGCCTTTGAAGATGCGAAAAAAGGATATACCAAATATACGGATTTCAGAGGAGACCCAGAATTAAGAGAGGAAATCTGCAAGTTCTATAAAGAAGATTATGACCTGGACATCAAGGATGAAGAAGTGTTTGTCAGCACATCCGGCTGTCTTGCCATGTACCTTGTCATGGAAACAATTCTGGATGATGGTGATGAAGTCATTATCCCATCCCCGTATTTCACACCGTATTATCAGCAGATCGAGCTGGCAAGAGGCATTCCGGTAGAACTGGATACATATGAAGAGGAAGATTACCAGTTTAATGTAGAGAGGCTGGAATCCCTGATTACAGAGCGCACCAAAGCGATCGTCATTAATTCGCCAAGCAACCCGACAGGTAACTGCTTGACACTGGAAACCATGAAGAAGATTGCAGAAGTTGCAGAAAAGTATGACCTGGTAGTTGTATCCGATGAAATTTACACAGCATACAGTTTCCAGAACCCATTTATCCCGTTCCGGTCCATTCCGGGAATGGCAGAAAGAACCCTTACGATCAACAGCTTTTCCAAGAATTTTGTCATGACAGGCTGGAGGATCGGCTGCATCATTGCACCGCAGCATTTTATCAATGTTATCCAACAGATCAACGAAAATCTGGTATTTACCGCACCGTCCATTTCTCAGAGAGCGGCTATTTATGCACTCCGCTACCGGAAACAGGTTCAGCCGGCTCTGGTGGAAACTTTCAGAGAAAGAATGTACTATGCGGCAGAGCGGATCAAAAAGATTCCGAATATGCATGTTCTTTACCCGCCGAAAGGAAGCTTTTATCTGTTTGTGAATATCAAGGATACCGGTCTTACTTCCGCACAGGCAGCAGAGGCACTGCTTCGGGAAGCTCATGTACTGATGATCCCGGGAAATGGATTCGGCAGATGTGGAGAAGGCTATCTGCGTATCGCCTGCACAGTAGGGGTGGATCAGCTGAAAGAGGCCTTTGATCGGATCGAAAAGATGGAGATCTTTGCAAACTGTATGACCGATTGTAGATTCGAGATAGAAAGCCGAGGTAAGAAATGAGAAAAACCAAGATTGTATGTACGCTGGGTCCAGCTTCTTCTGATGAAAAAGTGATAAAAGAGATGCTTCTTGCGGGCATGAATGTGGCACGGGTAAATTTTTCCCACGGAGACCATGAGAGTCATGGCAGAACCATCGATCACTTCCGTAAAGTCAGGGATAAACTGGGAATTGCGGCTGCTGTCATGCTGGATACCAAGGGACCGGAAATACGGACCGGGGATTTTGAAGGCGGAAAGATAATCGTAGAGCCGGGACAGCGGTTTACGCTGACGACAGAGAAGATGATGGGAAATCAGGAAAAATCCTACATCACGTATGCCGACCTGCCGAAAGAAGTTAAAAAAGGAGATTTTATCCTGATTGATGATGGAATCATCCGCATGCAGGTTGAGGAAGCTTCCGATACGGAGATCTGCTGCAGCGTGGTAAATGGTGGAGAAATCAGCAATCACAAGGGTGTTAATGTACCCAATGTTGTATTGAATATGGAGTATCTCAGTCAGAGAGATAAGGATGATCTTCTGTTTGGCATTGAGAAAAACGTAGATTATGTAGCAGCTTCCTTTGTCAGAAGAGCAGCTGATGTGAACCTGCTTCGGGCTTTTCTCACAGAAAATGGTGGTACAGATATTAAGATTATCTCCAAAATTGAAAATATGGAGGGAATCGATAATTTCGAAGAGATTCTGGAAGCTTCTGACGGCATCATGGTAGCCAGAGGTGATATGGGCGTAGAAGTTAATTTCGAGCGGCTTCCGGGCATTCAGAAACGATTTATCAAGAGATGCCAGCAGAGTGGGAAAATTGTCATTACTGCAACACAGATGCTGGAGTCTATGATAAAAAATCCAGTGCCGACACGGGCTGAGATCACAGATGTTGCGAACGCAGTCTTTGATGGTACTTCGGCAGTCATGCTTTCAGGAGAAAGTGCTATGGGGGCATATCCGGTGGATGCCGTCCGTGCTATGGCAAAGATTGCCGAGCAGGCTGAAAAAGATTCTGCCAAACCGATATATTCTCCGCAGATATGGCATGAGATGGATGTTAAAGATGTGACCAATGCAGTCGGACATGCGGCATGTACGCTGGCAAGCGATATTCGTGCAAAGGCGCTTCTTGCCATTACCAAGTCCGGCTATACGGCAGCCAGAATGAGCAAATTCCGCCCGGAAACCATGATCATTGCAGCGACACCGCACTTAAAAACGTATCATCAGATGGCGCTCCTGTGGGGTGTACGTCCGCTTTCCGTGGAAAATCTTCAGAATGTGGATGTTCTGGTATACCGCTGCATGGAGGAAGCGAAAAAAACTGGTCTTCTGCAGGCAGGCGACAAGGCTGTTATTAGTGCAGGAGTTCCTCTGGATGTTGCAGGAAACACCAATATGATCCGTGTTGAAATTATTGCCTGAGAAGCGGGAATACATGAGTGGCTGAGAGGACTGAGGCATTAACAGAAACGCATGAAACGTATAAAATGAAAAGAATGAGGGGGAGCCGTTTCCGGTTCCCCTCATTCTACAATGATCCTAAATAATTAGTCGATGATTACATTTCGTAATAGTTACTACTATGCAGTTTCCTCGGAAATCACCTCTTCAGCTATCGTCGAAACAGCCTCCGGTATGTCCAGAATTTCTTCATACGCTGCAAAGATTGCATCTTTGATTCTGTTTCGTGTTTCTGAGGAAAGCGGATGGGCAATGTCTCTGTAATCTCCTTCACCCATTTTTCTGCTAGGCATTGCGATAAACAATCCGTTCAATCCGTCAATGATCTTAATGTCGTGTACGACAAATTCACCATCAAATGTAACGGACGCAACGGCTTTCATTTTTCCACCTTCGCCCACTTTCCTAATTCTTACATCAGTAATATTCATACTATATCCACCTTTCTAGCATCCGTTAGTCAGTATGCTATTAAGGCTATTATAAACCATAGTTAAATGTTTTACAATGGGTTTGTGTCAATTATGTGAAATAAAAATTAAACGCTAGTATTTAGTAGGTTTTCGTTGGGAAAAATATCTATTTTTTTACTTTCTATATCAACATCCCCCAGATAAACAAGGCAGGTGTAATCCTTGATCTTTTTCTTTTCCGGTTCGATACCTGCAATTGCCACGCCGACACCGACGACGCTGCCACCGAATTCTCCAATCATTTCTGAAATTCCAACGATGCTTCCGCCTCCACGCATAAAGTCATCGATGATCAGGACTTTGCAGCCGAGCTTTACGGCACGCTTGGACATGGACATTTTTTGCAGACGATCATAGGAACCGCTGAAGTAGTTAATACTGACGGTGGAGCCTTCCGAGATCTTTGCTTCCCTGCGGATAACGACCAGAGGAATGCCCAGCATATCAGCAACACTGAAAGCGAGCGGGATCCCTTTTGTCTCCACGGTAGCGACATAGTCAGCTCCGCAGTTTCGGAACTTTCGTGCAAAAACTTTCGCTGTTTTTCGGACCAGACCAGAATCGTAAAAAATATCCGAAGTGTACAGAAAATTCCCACCCAGCAGTCTGGATGGATCCGAAAGTCGTTTGCAGAACTCATCCTGAAGCACGCGGATTTCGTTATCGGAAATATCAGGCACGAAACGAACGCCGCCTTTCGCACCTGTTGTTGTCTCCAGATAGCCGAAACCGGCGAATGCGATTGCTGTGCTGGCTGATTGAATATCCTCACTGATGCTGGATTTTGCAGCGCCGAATAAATCACAGAAATACTGCAGACTGTATATTTTATTAGGACTATCTGTTAAAATTCCGATCAAAGCACCGACTCTTTCCGTACGCTTCATAAAAATTACCTCCGAATGTTCATGTTTCTTAAATATCTTATTTCTTTTTTGTTTTTTTGTCAATTGGTTATCCACTTTTATTTTATTTATGGTATACTATATTGTGTATGTGAATGACAAGAAAAAATGGAGGCAACTTGATAATGGTTGATTTATGTAAATATAAAACGGTACACTGTATCGGGATCGGAGGTATCGGTCTTTCTGCCATTGCAGAGATCCTGCTGGCACGGGGGTACAATGTTACCGGTTCTGATATGAAAGAATCGGAAATGACAAGCCGCCTTGCGAAACAGGGGGCAAGGATCTTTATCGGTCACAGAGCCGAGAATGTGGAAGGTGCAGATCTTTTAGTTTATTCCGCTGCGGTCGGTCATGATAACCCTGAAATCGTCAGAGCGGGCGAGTTGGGAATTCCAATCGTAACAAGGGCACAGATGCTGGGCACTTTAATGGACGGATATGAAAACAGCATTGCAATTTCCGGAACTCATGGAAAAACAACCACTACTTCGATGGTTTCTTTAATATTAAATAAGGCAGAGATGGATCCTACAATTCTGGTAGGGGGAAATCTTGCAGAAATCGGCGGTAATGTCAGAGTCGGCCAGAGCGAGTATTTCGTGACGGAGGCCTGCGAATACATGGACAGCTTTTTAAGTCTGAAACCGAAAATGGAAATTATCCTGAACATTGATTCGGATCATCTGGACTATTTCAAGGATATTGACCATATTGTAAGTTCTTTTGATCACTTTGCACATCTGGTACCGAGGAGCGGCACCATCATTGCATATGATGCGAACCCGTTTGTGAATCGGGTCATACAGGGACTGGATAACGTCATAACGTTCGGACTGAATGAAAATTGTGATTACAGAGCATCCGATATTCGCTTTAATGAAAACGGCATGCCGTCTTTTGATGTTTCGCATAAAGGCGAGCTTCTGGAAAGAGTGCAGTTGTCCGTTCCGGGCGAGCATAATATCCTGAATGCTCTGGCAGCGTTTACCTGCGGTCACAGTCTGGGTGTTGACCCTGCAGTCATCAAGGATACGCTGGAAAGCTATCACGGTACGCAGCGAAGATTCGATATTATCGGTGTAACTTCGAAAGGCGTTAAGATCGTAGATGACTATGCACATCATCCGACAGAAATCAAGGCGACTCTTGCAGCATCACAGAATGTTCCGCATAACCGGCTATGGTGCCTGTTCCAACCGCACACTTATACAAGAACACTGGCACTTTTCGACGATTTTGCGGATGCGTTTGAGAAGACGGACAAGCTGATCCTTACCGAAATTTATGCGGCAAGAGAAAAAAATATCTACAAAATTTCTTCTGCACAGCTGGCAGAAAAGATCAAGGAAACCCATCCGGATAAAGAAGTCCTTTTTATTAAAGATTTCGAAGAGATGGCAGACTATGTCAGTGAAAATGCACAGAAAGGCGATATGGTCATTACCATGGGTGCAGGTGACATTTATAAAGTAGGCGAAATGTTGCTGGAAAAATAAAAAATGCGAGGAAAGAACATGGATGAGGGAAAAATATCTTCCGCAGGAAGCGGGTTGGAAGAATACCAGGCTATGGTAAAAGAACGTTTTGCGAGAGCCGCAAAATATATGGAAGCTGGTGTGAAATTCGTTGATCTTTGTACTGCTTATATTGACGATGGCGTGCAGATTGGCGAGGGAACTGTTATCGGTTCCTGCGTTACACTGGAAGGTAATACGGTAATCGGTAAAAACTGCGTCATCGGACAGAACACCAAGATTAAGGACTCTGAGATCGGCGACGAAGTTGAGATTCAGATGTCGGTTATTACAGAAAGCACTGTTGGAAACGGCACCAAGGTCGGTCCGTTTGCATATATGCGTCCGAACAGCAGAGT
>CAKQVC010000040.1 GCA_934277655.1 uncultured Clostridia bacterium | reverse complement strand
TTGGCGTTTTGACTACTTATCTGTCTGACAATCCTGCGATTTTAACACTTGCGGAAGATGATAATTTCTGTCGATATTTTAAAAAATATCAACTTCCGGCACTTACAAACGTGGGTACGGCGTTTGGCATGGGGCTGATTGTTACAACTTATATTATCGGAATCCGCGGTGCAGATGGAGAATCGTTCCTTTTGTCAGCGGTTATCGGCAATCTGGGAGCGGTCATCGGCAGTATCGTCAGCACACGACTGATGCTGTACAAGATGAAAAAAATCTTCGGAACTGAAGCGCCGGCATTGTCGCACAACGTGGAGAATACAATAACTCTTGATGAAAGATTTGTGCGAGAGGGAAATGTCGGGGAAAGATTTATCAACGCGTTGCTTGAGGGAGGAAAAAATGGTGTCAGTATGGGGGTCGCGATTATTCCGGGTGTGTTGATCATTTGCACCTTGGTTATGATGCTTACCAACGGACCCAGTGCAGACGGAACTTACACAGGAGCTGCGTATGAGGGGATTGCATTGCTTCCGGCTCTTGCTGAAAAAGTGCAGGGTCTATTATCTCTTCTGTTTGGTTTTTCGACATCGCAGTGCATTGCGGTTCCGCTGACGGCACTGGGAGCTGCGGGAGCAGCAATCGGCCTGATTCCATCTCTGGTTTCCGAGGGACTTGCAAATGGAAATGATGTAGCGGTATTTACCGCAATGTGTATGTGCTGGAGTGGATATTTAAGTACGCATGTTGCCATGATGGATGGACTTAAATTCAGAGAATTGACAGGACGTGCGATCTTGTGCCATACCATCGGCGGTCTATGCGCAGGTATCGGGGCGCATCTGCTGTATATGATTCTGACTTAAATGTGCGGAGGCTCTTGTTCATAGAACGAATCAATCATCGTGAGCATGGAGATGGTACTATAAAAACTGATCGGGTCATCTTCCATCTGAAACATCTGTCGGATTTTGTTGATTCGATAGCGGATTGTGTTTTCATGCTGATTTAAATTGGAAGCAGTCTGTGTATAAGAGCCTTTGCAAAGAACAAACTCTTTCATAGTGGTAAAAAGCACAGAACCATTCTCAGATTCATTGGCGTGTAGTTTTTGTATAAAAATGTCCCTATAATGATTTAATGCCGGGGTGTCTTTAAGTGGAAGAATCAATTGAAAAAGAGAATCTGAAGCGTATTCTAAGACAGAAAAATGCAGAGTGTTAGCAACATCAAGCAGCAGTTTGGATTCGCGCAGGCAGGAAACCGCCTCGGCAATATCATGAATCATACTGATACCAATGGCATAGTCAGTAAAAAACTGCGGCAGGAACTGTTTGTAAGTCTGTGTCTTTTTCTGCAAAGAACTCTCAGAGGAATCACTCAAAAGAAAGTAATGGACATCATGATAATAGATGTAGCTGTCCTTATCTTTGGAAGCAAACAAAGTGAGCAGTTCGTTTTGCGTTGTAATGGAATTATTTTTCCCCTTCAACATAAAAATTTGCATGAAGTGCTCGAATTTAGGATTAATCGAGTGCAGAACATCCAAACGATCTTTAGCAGAAATATTTTCAAAAAGAAGACGATTTAGCCAAAGACCATTGATTGCATGGCGGAACTCCAAAATGGTCAGTTTGTTAATGGTATCCATGATAACTGCATAGGGGATATCTTCTTGGAATTCGATAATTGGAAGTTCCAGTTTATCACTCAGGGCAACGATATCCGAAGAAATTAAGGAAGGATGCTCGTCTGTGATAAAGAGCGCACTGCTCTTTGCTTTTGCAAGCAGAGTTAAAAATTCAACGAGTTGTTCCGGTCTATCTGCAAATTGATTCAATCCAGATAAAAAAAGATCTCCAGCCTTGATAATCCCAGCTTCCAAGACAGAAGGAGTAAAAGGACAATCAAAGACAGAAACTCGACTGACTTTGTTTTCGAGGAACTGTTTCCCAGATAACACTTTCGCATCTTCAAAGACGGGTTCTTTCAAAATAGATCTTACAGTAATATACATGGTTCTGCCCTCCTTTTACTCCATTATAAACGAAAAATTAAATTTCTGTCAAACAAAAAAGCAGCCTCTGGATTATGATCTTGAGGCTGCTTGCGTAAAATGTTATTTTACAGGAGAGAGTTTTGCCAGTTCTTCGTCGACAATCTTACCTTCTTCCATAATCTTTTTTCCATCAAAATAAATGGTAGAGTTAAGACAGATACCATCTGTGTGCGAAACGGCAGGTTGTCCAATCGGCGGTGCTTCAATCTCGCTTACATAGCCGATACCCCATTCTGTGCAGCCCCAAACACGTTCATCTTCAACGACATTGCCGCTCAGCTTTGCGCCCGGGTTGAAGCCATAGGCCATATGCGCCATCTTCAACATGCCGTCGTCATTGAAGCCTTTGAGAAATTTTTCATATTCTGCGGCTTCACGGCCACCTTCGAATTTTACAATCTTGCTGTTCTGAACGGTTAAGATAACCGGTTCGGAAGGAATGGTACCGAATGGTGGGGTAATCGTTCCGTCGAAAACAATTTTTCCATTTACGCTTCCGAATCTCGGGACGACATTTAACTGCCCCGGACACATAAAGAAGCCAGGAACATCTGCTTTACCGCAGTCTACCGCGACAACATGGCTGTCATCGATGTCGAACTCTACATCAGTGCCTGCCGGGGTTGTGACATGCATTTTCTTTACCATTCTCTGGCGTTTTCCGAATTCTTCCATAAATTCTTTCACTCCGGCAATGTCAATATCTCCTACCGTACGGATTAAGAGTTCAGGCGTGAAATCTACTAAACACATGTAGCGCAGTTTTGGATTATTCTTCATGGATACTTCAAACGGTGTAGAATAAAGCAGCCATTTTTCGTTGAATTCAATCCAGACATCAGCTGTTGATAATGCTGCAGTCAATAACTCCACCGGGATATCAGGGTCAGCAGCCTTACCTACGCCTTTCGGACATGCAATCGTAATGACAGTTGGAAAACCGCCTGCATCATAAACTGCGGCGGCAACCGCATTGATCAAATCCGGATTGGATTTGGTATCAGCAGTGATCGCAACTGTTTCCTTTTCCTTGACTCCAAAAATGTCATTCACTAACTTATTTGCGGATTTTTGCAATTCAAACTCTAACATGTGTGATCCTCCTTAATTGTTTTTTTTCATTATAAAAAAAAGAGGAATCCTTTTGATTGTAATAATATTAAATTGCGGTAAAGAATTTTGAAATAGTTACAAGCATGTATGGCAGAAATCAGAGTATAATTACAAAAAATCTGAAATGAGTAAGGAGGGAAAAATGAAACCAAAAGAGTTTACACAGGCATATATGTCAGAAATGATGGCAACATTAGGTGAATTGATCGCAATACCGAGTGGCTTTGATGAACAAAGCGTTACGGTTGGTAAACCGTTCGGAACGAAGATTGCGGAGGCACTGGGATTAATTTCACAAAAGGCGGCCGCAATCGGTATGCGAGTAAAAAACTATGACGGATATGCAGGAGAATTTACCATTGGTAGTGAAGATAAAATGGTGGGGATTTTATCACATATTGATGTTGTAAGTGCGGGAGAGGGATGGAGCTGTGAACCCTTCCGGTCACGCGTAATCGATGGGAAAATTTATGGAAGAGGAAGCTCTGATGATAAAGGACCTACCGTTGCAGCCCTTTACGCCGTAAAATATCTGCTTGATGAAGGACTTTTGCCTGCAGGAACCGGAATACGCATGATTATAGGGGCGGACGAAGAAGAAGATTGGCGCTGTATCACTCATTACCTCTCAAAAGCAGAAAAACTGCCGCAGTATGCAATCGTACCGGATGCAAACTTTCCTTTGATCAATTGTGAAAAGGGTTTGATTGACGCGGACTTTTCCTATAGCTGCACTCAGGACAATAAAGAAGAGAGAATACAGGAAAGAGACATTTACGTTGAAAAACTGCAAGGTGGAATTGCGAAGAATGTAGTGCCGGGAAAGGCCTATTGTGTTTTGCGGTGTAGTAATGAAAAAATTGCTGAAACCGTAAAGCAAAAAATTGGTAAATTCGATCGGGTTTCTGTTAAGATAGAAGGAGAACTTGTGCGGATAAATGTCATGGGGAAAAGCACGCATGCAATGTCTCCAGAGAAGGGGCTAAATGCCATCAGTGTCCTTATGCAAATACTTGGACATTTGGAAGCAGAGTTTTCGATGGAGCCCGTCGCGGAAAAATACAACCGATACATCGGTATGCATTACTACGGCGAAGCCCTGGGCTGTGAATTTGAAGATGAAGCTTCAGGAAAACTGACTTTTAATGTCGGAACCTTATCATACCAAGATGGAACAATAAAATTTGGCGCGAGCATTCGCTATCCGGCTACACTTTGCATGGAGAGTGTTTTGGAACGATTAACAGAACAATGCAAAAAAGCCGGAATTGAAATTTCTGTATGCAGCAAAATGGAAAGTCTATATATTGACGAGCATACAGAATTTATTCAACGACTCATGGAGGTTTACCGTAAAAACAGCAAGGATGATAATGCTGTACCACTTGCAATCGGAGGAGCAACCTATGCCAGAGCAATTCCGAATGCAGTCGCATTCGGTCCGCTATTTCCCTATGAAGAGGAGCTCGCACACGAGGCCGATGAATGTTTAGCTATTGATAGTTTTGAAAAAATGACGCTGATTTATATTGAAGCCTTGCAGAGTTTGCTACACATGGTTGCTGAAGAAGATTGAAGCAGAGTGAAAAACTGTATGTGCCAACCAAGTTGAAAAAACATAAAAAATACAAGGAGGAAAAATTCATGGAAACGAACAAAGCTAAGAGTAATATTGAAGTTACTACGTTATCACCTGTTTCACCCGAGGAGAAAAAAAGTTGGTTATCGGTTGCTTTTATGCAGGCAGGGGTTATGATCTGCGTTCCCAGTTTACTGCTAGGGGGCATCCTCGCACAGGCAATGCCTCTCACAACAGCCATTATCGCGGGGATAATCGGATACTTGATTGTCATTTTGATCTTTTCGTTAATGGGTATTATGGGAAGTGACTTGAGTGTACCGACCTGTATTACATTTTTGAGCGGATTTGGCAGAAAAGGAACAAGATATATTGTCAGCACCTTAGTTTTTTGTCCATGATTGGCTGGTTCGCAGTACAGACTGATGTATGCGGCAAAGCATTCTCCAATTTGCTACAGGAATCGTTTGGATTATCTTTTCCGATATGGCTATCTACAGCAATTTGGGGAGTGGTTATGCTTATAACAGCTGTCTACGGTATTAATGCTTTGGACAAACTGAATACGATTGCAGTCCCCCTTCTGTTTATCGTCACGATTGTGGGAACCATCATAGCTGTGAATAAATACGGAACGGGAAGTTTAAATGTAGATCCGGAGGAAATTACCATGTCTTTAGTAGATGGGATCGCATTGACTGTAAGTTTTATGGCAGCAGGATGCTTGGCCGCATCGGATATCACGCGTTATCAAGCAACTAGAAAAGATACAATATTGTCTACATCACTTGGTGTTGCACCTGCCGGAATTCTAATGATCGTACTGGGAGCAATTATGACTAAGGTTGCTTCACAATATGATATAACAATCGTTTTTTGTGAGATTGGTATTCCGATTTTAGGAATGCTCGTACTGATTGCAGCGACATGGACAACCAATACAACGAATGCCTATTCCGGAGGAATCAATGCGGTCATGATGTTCAATTTGACAGATAATAAAAGAGCGTCCGCAACCATGGTATCAGGTCTGATTGGAACCGTTTGCGCACTTGTTGGATTTGCAAACTATTTTGAAGATTTCCTCTATGTATTGGGAGACTTCATTCTGCCTGTAATGGGAGTAGCCATTGCTGATTATTGGATCGTAAATAAAGGAAAAGCAGAGATATTCAAGCCATGTGAAGGGTTTAATTGGTTGGGAATTGTAGCCTGGATCATTGGATACGCAGTCATCAAGCTAATCCCTGTCGGGATTCCGTTTGCGCAGGGAATCTTAGCGGCAGCATTTGTATATGTAATTCTTTGCAGAATCGTAAAACGACCACAAGATAGAGTTTCACAATAAGTCATAGAAAAAATCCTCGCTGCAAATTCAGTATGTTAATTGTACGAATTTGCAGCATTTTTTTTTACTCCTTTTGCGGTTATTCTTGCAGTGTGTCCAGTGCAAGACCAGGCAGCCTGCAGGTGTGCCCTGTCATAAACAGCGGATCATTTGCCATATCAGGTTCAATGTGCGACTTATTATTGAAATTTACGATATTTATTTTTTATTTAACCTGTCACAAATTCTATGCTATAGTGTTTAATAAGTAGAAGGGGGGAGGACGGCAGATGAATAAAGGCGGACTGATGGAACAACTTTATAGCAGATACTACGAATCGCTCATGGTCATTGCCTGTTCCTATACGCGTGACAGGCACACGGCAGAGGATTTAGTGCAGAGTGCATTTCTGAAGGCCATTTTGTTGTACAAGCCCTCGGGGAGCTTTCTTGCGTGGGCAAACCGCGTAATTCGAAATGATTTTTTGAATTCGATACGAATGGAAAAATATCGTGCAGATAATGAGCCGGAGACGACGGATTTAGCAGATTGCTATGACCTGCTGGAAAGTTTAATCCACAATGAGAAGAAAGCCAGGCTTGCAGCCATGATTGCATCGCTGCCTTTGCGACAGAGGACGATTATGATTGAAAGCGTTTATCTGGAGCTTGGCGACGAACAGATTGCCAAAGCACACGCAATAACGGAGGCGAATGTAAGGCAGATACGGTCGCGTGCAAAGAAGGCACTGATAAAAATGATGGAAAATGAGGAGGACACAAATGAATAATACTGAAAACAAAAGAGATGAATTTGATCTTGCTCTGGAAGATATGAAGATGGAGACGGAAGTAGATTTAGACCGTCTGATTGAAAAAAGGGTAAAGCAGATGATGGTTCGGACTTCGCTGAAAGTCGTGTTGCTTGTTTTGCTCATTGTTGCTCTGGTTTTTCTTGGCTTGAATCCGATCATGAATCTGTGCAATACAAATCCGATTAAGGCAGATGAGGCGAAAGACGGGTATGCAAGTCAGCTGTTTCAGACACTTTCAGCATATGTCGAAACCGTATACCCGCAGACGAGGCTGTATTCGATTGGGGAAATTGAGAAAAAGGGCTTCGGAAAGTATGAAATCCCGCTATGCTTAGGCACGCGTACACAGCGACTTGTTGTAGGGAAAATGAATGCTTCTTTGGAAATGGTGCGAGGAGAACTGTCCGTTAAAAGTGACAGTGACGGAGTGCTTAGTCATGTGGTCCGTACAACTATTGCAAATGCAGGTGCTGCAGGCATCACGGACTTTATGGAATACAATGACAGTGAACTTGAAGATCTGGCAGAGCTGCCGAAATCAGCACGAATCCTGCTTCGGGTGCAGCTCCATAAGCCTGTAAAACTTGATAATGTGCTTGAACTTCGAGGGAGAAATCTGGAACCCGTGTGGGCGCAGATGGATACGAAAAGCGAGGGCTTTATGGGCGGCATTTCGCTTGATGGTCCTGTGGTTCTTTACGAAGAAGATGAAGAACGTACTGATATGAACGCATCGCAGCTTCGAGAGGTCTACATTAACAATCTGAAGATTTTATCCGAGAATCACGCATTGTGGAACGGGCTGGGTCTCAGTTGGGAAAGCTCCTGGTCTTACGGTGAAGCTGGGCTTTTGCATATCAATGATGCGCTTGCAGACGCAGAAAAGACAAAGATATTTATGACGAAGAATTTTTATCTCTACGGGTCGAGGGATGATATTATGAAGTACATCGAGGATAATAGAGAAGAATTCTGCACGGTTGAAGATGTGCGGCTGTCGGAACTGGTGGGATAGAAGAAGTGCCGGGCGTTCAGATTTTCTGTTGTTTCTTTTTCGAAAATCAAGTATACTATAAGCAGTATGACTATTGGGAGTATGAACAAAATTCTCGAAGGGAACTTATGACTTTGAAGTCGGCAAAGCAACCGAATTTTGAGATGGCATATGGTGCTCTTGCAGATGAAATCTATAACGAGTTCATGAGGCATCGCTATGTTTTGCAGTCAGATACACTGCTTCTGGTTGAAAAAGAACGTTATGAAAATCTGATGAACCGCAGGGCAGATGAAAAAGAGGTTGCGAAAGCTTTTGCTTTCCTGGTTCTGCGCTACTCATGTACTTCATGTACATTCCGTTCCTCGATGCCTTGCCGCCTGACCACTAACGATTTTTCCGGCGCATTCTGAAATGTGCATATCTGAGTGAAAACTCGATTAAAGATCATACAAATGCGGAAGCTCGCTGGGAAATACTCAGCGGGCTTTCGCAATTTTTGGTATTTCATAGGCATAGATCAAAAGATTTTGCGAAGAAATATCGCAGAAAAAAACAGGAAATTTATGACTTACATTACATAAACGAAAAAAGAACTGCAGAGTGGGTGTACATTCTGCAGTTCTTGTATCATTATTCTTTTTCTTTCTGCATGGCAATCTGCAGCATGATAGCGCATTCCATACGCTTGCGGAATAATTTGCAGCCGTATTCATAGACGCCTTTGATATCGCCGGAAGCATGATATGCGTTGGCAGCGCAGCCGCCAGAACAGTACAGTCTGGCCCAGCAGTCATCGCATTCCGGTCTGGAATAAACGTTGCAGCTTCTGAACTTGTCTTGAACACTGGTGTTGGTCACGCCATTCCAGATGTTCCCCATCAGATAAGAATCATCGCCTACGAACTGATGGCAAGGGTAAAGATCGCCCCACGGCGTTACCGCAAAATATTCTGTTCCAGATCCACAACCAGCAATGCGTTTATAGATGCACGGACCGTGGTTCAAGTCGATCATATAGTGGTAGAAAGTCAGAGGTTTTCCTTGTTTGTAACGTTTCAGCATCTCGTAAGCAAGCTTTTCGTACTGCTCGTATAAAATTGGAAGATCTTCTTCTGTCAGTGCAGATGGATCCGATGGGTCGCAGACAACCGGTTCCATGGAAAGCTGTGCGAAGCCCAGATCTGCAAGGTGCAGAATATCGTTGGTAAAATCCGTGTTAGCGTGAGTAAAAGTACCCCGGACATAATAATCTCTGCCGTCACGTCTTTGGGCAAACTCCTGAAACTTCGGTACAATCGTGTCATAACTTCCCTTTCCCTGGTAGTCCTTTCTGAACCGATCATGCACTTCTTTGCGGCCGTCGATACTCATGACCACGTTATGCATCTCCTTGTTTGCAAATTCGATGACGTCGTCGTCAACATCTACACCGTTGGTGGTCAAAGTGAAGCGGAAGTGCTTGTGGTTATCTCTTTCCAGGCTTCTGCCATAGCGTACGAGATCCTTGACAACATCCCAGTTCATCAAAGGCTCTCCACCAAAGAAGTCAACTTCCAGATTGACGTGATTCCCGGAGTTTTCAACCAGAAAATCCAAGGCACGTTTGCCGACCTCCAAAGACATGAGTGCACGTTCGCCATGGTATTTTCCCTGACTGGCAAAACAATAGCTGCAGTTTAGATTACAGGAGTGTGCAACATGGAGACACAGCGCTTTAATGTCTCTGGAATTATTCTTGAAATCTCCGGAGATCTTACCATAAATATCTGGTGCAAAAAGCTTTCCTGCATTTTTTAACTGCGTAATGTCATCTATGCAGGTTAAAATCTCTTCTTTCGTAACATCTGGTCTGTCTGGATATTTTCTCAAAATTTCCCGACTGATTTCTTCTGGTGCATGCTCTTCGTACATGGCAATAATGTCATATGCAACATCGTCAACAACGTGGATGGATCCGGAGTAAACATCCAGAACGATGTTGTAACCATTTAGTTTATACTGATGTATCACTTGAAATTCCTTTCGATTGTTAAATTGTCAAAATTCAGATTTTTTTGATTCTTATATATATTCTATATACTATTATATACTCTTGAATGTACGCAAAAAAACACCGCCTGTACATAAGGTCCAGGCGGACAGGACATAACGCCCGATTCTATTTGTTTTCGTTTTCGCATGCCTGGTTTGTAACTCCGCAGGAAGTTTTGCAAGCAGACTGGCAGGAAGTCTGGCATTCGCCGCATCCGCCGTTCTGAGCGCTCATAGCCAGATCGCGAGTTTCGATTGTCTCGATACGTTTCATTCTGATACGTCCTCCTTTCAAGACTTATAATTACTTTATTATACATTTTTTGCACGATGCAGTCAATGGGGGAAAGGCAGATTCCTAATAAAAACTGAAAAAACTCTGCCGGAAGTTCAATTCTCCTGATTTTGACTACCTCTGGAGAGAGTATACACGAGTTCTAAACATTTTGCTATTGGGACAAAAACAGATTCGTTATACCAAGACGATACTTCAGTTGCCAGAGCAAGAGTTTATAATTAAGTTGGAATTTTTATTCCAACTTATTTTTTTATGTTGAAATTCCAACGTTCATATCCATTCCCCATTTTTGACTTTTGATTTTCTTGCTCAAAAAACGGTTATGGTACAAATTCTATCTGACAAATGTCCGACAGAGTTAAGAGTTAAAAGTTAGAGTTAAAATTAAGAGTAAAGAGAAAAAATAGTTAAGTTATGTTACAGAAACGAAACTTAACAGAACTAAGGAGGATGAAATGGCAAGAGGGAAAACGAATTGGTCGCAGGATATATGACAACGGTTACATTTTCTGATTTAATTCAGTTAGGTATTCTGATTGTAGGAATCATCGCTCTTTGTAAAAAGAGTTCAAAATAAACCAAAGCCGCCAAACAAGCGTTTGACGGCATTCTCGTTTTGGGACTGACCGCCTGACCAAAAGCGGTAATCCTTTTTCTATATATTACAACAGAAACGAAAAAATGTCAAACAGGATTCAACTTTGATAAGGAAACCTTTGATTCATAAATAAAGAAAAAAATGCTTGACAGTTTGGGGTGAAGGTGGTAATATAAATAAGCTGTCGCAAAACGGCAGCCCTTTGGACTTACT
>CAKQVC010000039.1 GCA_934277655.1 uncultured Clostridia bacterium | reverse complement strand
TTAATTTACAGATTCTGTATGTTCCTGGTGCATCGTATCGCCCACTTGCTTGGCATACTTGGCATTTCAGGGACTTTCCGCCATGGCATTTCATTTCGATAAGCATGAGAAGCAAGCTGGTGCACAGGCTTGATTCCTGGAAAGGAACATATTATGAACACAGACACGAACTATGAATCGGAGTTTTTACCGGTTCAGCATCCATTTACGGATGATTTCATTTTTATGAATGTCATGCGGCATCCAAAGATTTGTCGTGGAATTTTGGAATTAATTCTGCCGAACGAAAAGTTCGGTGCCATCCGTATTAGAAAATCCGAAAATCCTTTTGTCGATAATTCGGAGATTAATGAGGATGCAGACGGGAACAAAGACGAAAACGACCCAAATGTTGATACTTCGGAGCAGATGGATGCATTTGCAAATCTAAACACAGAAACGCAGAAGACACTGAAACTTGCGAAAGACGCACATGGTGTAAGATTTGACGCTTTTGCCGAGACCGACCGGCTTTGGGCTGAAATTGAAATGCAGACCGGAAGTATTCTTTCGCTTGGGAAACGTTCCCGCTATTATCAGGCAAATATGGATCTTGATTTTCTTGAACAAGGTCAGCCTTACGACATGCTCAAACCCAGCTATGTCATCTTTATCTGTACTTTCGACTACTTCAAAATGGACGAACCTGTCTATTTTTTCCGCTCATGGGATGTCGAAAACGGCTTGCCACTGGATGATTTTTCGTATAAAATAGTTTTGAACACAGCCTGTTCTCCTGCGAAAGTGCCGGAGAAACTAAAAGCTTTTTATGAGTATATCAATGACCCGAAAAAAAGCCAGGCTTCTGAACTGACACGTATGATCGACGAGCGCGTCAGGAAATTCAATTCCGGCGAATGGAGGAGAAAGTATATGACTTTTGAACAAATACTGAACGAACGCGAGCGGAAAAGTTTCGCGCAAGGTCATGCCGAAGGTGTTGCCCAGGAAAAACGTGAAATTGCGAAAAAACTCAGGCAAGCAGGAATCCCTATTAAAGTGATTGCTGAAAATACAGGTCTTTCTGCTAAAGAAATTGAAAATTTGTAGACATAACTTTTATAAGGTGCTGTCGTATTATGATTATTTTCAGTTAATACGACAGCACCTTATTTTTCACAACCATTTTCCTTCGTATAATATCTTTCAGATACATAAATACAAGTATCGTGGTTAATACCGTTGCAAACTCACATGAGGGTTGTTGTCTGCATTGCAAAATAATCAAAAAATAAAATATTTGCTATGGCATAGACGCATTTTGTCACTCTTGCTTGTTATGATGGAAGTAAGTTTACAGAGAGGAGAATGCGATATGAAACTAAATTTCTTGGTCAGCTCGGCGGAAAGATTTAACAACGAATTCATTGCGGCTTTGGCAGAAGGAAGTCTGCCGGAACTTCAAATGGAGTATCTTCAGGCGGATGTTTTGTATATCAAAAGTTTTGCGGGGCTGAATAAGTTTGAGTTTGCGAAAAGAGAATTGCTCATGATTTTACAAAAAATGAAGGAGGAAGGGAAAACCATTATTTTAGAGGAAGATGATTTTCCGGAGGCTTTTCGCATGTATATGCCGGAGCCGGAAACAAAACAAGTGACAATATACAAACGAGGGCGGATAATCAGCGAGGATGTATTGAAAAGAACATTTCAATATTTGAAAAAACAGGCTGAGTAAGTAAAGGAGGAAGAAAAATGGCATTAATTAATTGCAAAGAATGTGGAAAACAGGTAAGCGATAAGGCGAAAATTTGTCCGCATTGCGGGGCACACCTGATTGAAGAAAGAGCAAACGAAGAGAACATGGACGGGAAAATTAAGCTTTGTGAAGAATGTGGGACTGAAATACCTGCAGATTCCCGGATGTGCCCGGTCTGCGGATATGAACCGGAAGATGAAGAAGCGGAAGCAGTTCCGAAGGCTGAGAACACGGGAAAAGTAAAAAAAAACTAAAAAATGGCCAATTGTTATAGCCATAATTGTGATTGTAATTGCTGCGCTGCTCATTTTCGGCGGTAGTGGGGATAAAGGTGATAATCCAAGTGGCACACAGGATAATCCGACTCAAACGGAAACGAAGACGGACAATAATAGTGACAAGGCGAAAACAGATTCGCCAATCAGCAAGTATACACAGCTTCAGGAAACTCTTACAGAGTCGGATCTTGCTTTCAGCATGAATGAGGATGCAGTTTCATTTATTACCGAGCATTCGGATTTTTTCCCGGGCAGCAGTAAAAACGAAGGTGCGATGGGCGACTGCCTTGACTATGAGGTTGACTATCAACATATTGCAAAAAATCCTTCCAAGTATTCAAAAAAGCTGATATATGTCGGCGGAACAGTTGTTGACTGTGAAGAGAATGAAACTGACGATGGAACAATTACATTCCTGCAAATCACAGATGAAAGCGGATACAACTATTGTCTGTATTACTTGGGAACACTCGAAAATGTTTTTGAGCAAGAAGAAGTTTGGGGATATGCATTGCCATTTGGAATGGTTACATTTGAAAATATGGGAGGCAATTATACAGAAGCTGTTATAGGTGCAGCGACTTACATATATACATATGCAGATGCACTATGATGCTATGGCATAAGCATCTGCCAAAGAACATTTTGGTTTTATGCAAAGAGGTCTATTTTTTCCGCTCGTGGGATGTTGAAAACGGCTTGCCACTGGATGATTTTTCGTATAAAATAGTCTTGAACACAGCCTGTTCTCCTGCAAAAGTGCCGGAGAAACTAAAAGCTTTCTATGAGTATATCAATGACCCAAAGAAAAGCCAGGCTTCTGAACTGACACGTATGATCGACGAGCACGTCAGGAAATTCAATTCCGGCGAATGGAGGAGAAAGTATATGACTTTTGAACAAATACTGAACGAACGTGAGCGGAAAAGTTTCGCACAAGGTCACGCCGAAGGCGTTGCCCAGGAAAAACGTGAAATTGCGAAAAAATTCAGGCAAGCAGGAATCCCGATTGAAGTGATCGCTGAAAATACAGGCCTTTCTGCTGAAGAAATTGAAAATTTGTAGATATAACTTTTACAAGGTGCTGTCGTATTACGGTTCTTTTTTGTTAATGCGGTAGCGCCTTATTTTTCACAACTATTTTCCTTCTTAAGCGGTAAACCATCCAGCTATAATGATCGCAAAGTCAGGCAGCATCTGCAGATGGAAGTTGATACTTCGGGAAAAGTAAGCTTTACGATACAACTGCCAGTCGGTGCTTCCAGGCGCTGAATATGGCAAAAAAACTGAAAACGAGAAGCCCCAGGGCGGACAGAGATAGCGCTTCTACTTGATAATAACCGGAGACAGAAGATTTTGTGCAGAGGAAAGAAGCAAGAAAGCCGGTGGGGACAGCTCGCCAGACAGAACAGCTGCGGCGGGGATAGTTTGCCGGACCATATAAATAATATATGAGGATGGGAAGTGTAACAAAAAGCATCATAAAGCACAGTATGAGTACGAGCAGACCTGCTATGTGGAGCTTCAGACTGCCGGAAGAACTGAAACACATGACGGCAGTTTCTGCAAGAAAAATCTGCAAAATACACTGACTGAAAATTCCTTTTTTGCTGATAAAGGCTCCTGCAATATATGGTGCGAAAGCGGCCAATAAAAGAAGAAGCGGCGGGAAAAATGCTGAAACAGTTTTATTTTCCGGCTGCATCAGAGCAGGCCAGTCAGCTAGCTGCAGGCAGTTCCCCAGAGAAAAACTGATGATTGCGAAAAAAATATGCGTGCGAAGAAGATTCCGCTCTTGATTTTTCAGAAAATGCGGATGGAAAACAGAAACGGACAAATTCGTAGGGATCGCAGGAAACGGGGGTTCCTCCAGGAAAAAAATAGCGCCGGAAAGCATGAACAGGATTCCCCAAAGAGAATATAGGGAGAAATTGTACTGTAACAGGAAAAACCACAGGACTGCAAGGACGACAGAAACGGACCAGACGACAGAGAAAACCGGCAGTTTGCTCATGCGAAACCATCCTGTAACCATGGAAGACGGCAGAACTGTCAAAAGTCCGGAGGCAAACATACCTGACAGGCAGATTCCGATCGCAGTGGCAGGCAATTCCGTTCCGGTTTTTGCAAGAATGCAGCCGTATATGCTGAAGAGGCAGCTTATGGATATCCAGACGCGAAAAGGAAGGAAATCATAAAAAACCGGAGCAAAAAGCAGCCCTGCAAGCAGGCTGATAAGAAACAAGAGCAGGATGAAAAAGCTCGAGCTGATGGGGATACCGGCAGTATCAGCACCTGCGGGAACCATAGAAAATGAATTTATCTGCCTGGCCGGTATGGGAACTGTTTCAGTGAGAACATTAAGCAGTAGACCGCAGAGCGGCCCGAGTACAAGCATCAAGCCGATGATGTTTCGCGTGTAATAAATAAACAGTTTCATGGAGACCTCCGTGACAGCAAAAATTATAATCAAAAATCAGGTGTAAGGATTTTTGACAGCAGATTCAATACTTAGTATAAAAAGAACGATGCAGATTATACTTTGCATTTTATGTCAGATTGTGTTATTATAAAAAGAAAGCGCTTTAGAACACTTTTGTGTGCGTTTTGGAAGCGTATCGTCTGAAAACGTGACGTTTTTCAGGCTACTTCCGGCATGGCAGGATATAAAGCTAACGAAGATAAACTCTAGGAAAGCAGGCATAACTCATGAAAACATTTTTGAGCGAAAAGCTGCAGCTGGGTGCTGACGGACTTCTTACAACCCAGGATATAATGATTATGGTGATCGCAGCGATTCTTGCAATCGCAATTCTCGTGCTGCTGATTTGTTTGATCGTATTTTTGGTAAAAAAGCTGGTCGTGCGGATGAACCCACGGAAACAGACGATTTTTAAACATAGGAAGAACCGATATAAAGACAGGACCGGAAAAAAACATAATTTTTAAGAGGTATGTAGCCCCGCAAAATGCGGGGTGTTTTTTATTTTTGAAGATAGATCTTGTTTCGAAAAAGATAAATTTTGTTTTAAATGCGGAGGAATCGAAAAACATTTTACGAGCCGGCAACAGCAGGAAACGGAGGAAAACTATCAGAAGCGATAGCCGTTAGTATCACAGCATTGACAGGCAACATTTGCAGTTGCTGCGTGGCTTCGCAGATTCCGTCTCTGGGATGCGATTTTCTCTCTTGCAGTCATAGCAGACTGAAACGGCTGGATCGGTTGTACTGGTTGCTGCGAGGAATCTTGACAGCAGCAGCTCGTCACACAGAGCAGTTTCTTCCAGAGCATTGATGGTAAAACGAGTCGGGCGGATAACCTGGAGGCTGAGAGAAGGCGTGAGAACAAGGTTGGCAGAAAGTACGATTTCCTGCGGTTCTGTTTCGGTTGCTGCTGTTACATCAATCTGTGGATTGAGAAGCACAGCACATCCGTCAAAGTCAAAGATGAGAGATGGGGAGATGCCTTCCGTCTGGCAAGGAATATCTACGCAGTTAAGTGCGAAGTTGCCTGCTCCCGGAACAGTGATCGCCTGCGCAGCTCCGGCATCGTTTCTGGATTTCAGACAGAGCTTGAAGTCACGGGTGGCATTTCCGCTGGTAACATAACCTTCCAGTACAATGGAAAGGGTAATTTCCCAAGGACCGGCAGCTTCTGTCAGGAAAAAGTGTCCGTCGCCGTCACATGGCTCTGGACAGTTGTTTTCAAGACCGCATCCGTAGCAAAGGTGGTGGTCGCGGGGCTGGCAGGCACACCTTGTGATATCGGCCATAATACCGGAAAGCTCGGCGTGATATCTTCCGTTTTCGTAGGTCAGACCGGAAACCGGAAATCCATCGATGGTTATATCCCCGGCAGTTAACTGCGTTTCGCCGCTGACAGCGATGGAATTGATAACACAACAGGAATTGGTAACGGTAAAGGTGCTGGCAGGTGTGATTTCGAAGTCGGATGTGCCGCAGCAGACATAGCAGCAGCTGCATCCGTTGCAACTATTGCAGCCGCAGTGACAGGAACTGTTTCCGCTGCTTTTGCATCCGCTTTCGCCGCAGGAACATCCACAGTCGCAGCTCGTATGATTCTGACCGATGGAAAGCGTCTGGGTAAAGTTTGCGGTATCCGTAATCAGGTCGAAAATGTGAGGACAGGATGACGCACTGTTTTCATAGAATATTTTATTCAGAAAAACAAGATTTTGTGTTCCGGGCGTCTGACCGGAACCATTACAGCTTGATGAACAATTCATTGGATTGATACCTCATTTCTGTTTTCCATCCGCAGTAAGAAGCTTTTCTCCAGCGGATGGTACTGTATTATATGTAAAAATGTGCTGCAGTGTGCGAAAGTACAAAGCGAATGACAGAGAGAGGAAAACAAAAAATATAGATTTGTGGGGTAAAAATCAAAAAACAATGCGTTTTATATTGAAAAGTGGTTAGAAATGGTGTATAGTGGTGACAAGCATTAAAATTTTACTTAGGGTGGAGGAGTGTCATCATATGTTTATGGGTACTACATACAACTCAATAGACGAGAAAAACCGGATGATCGTACCCTCCAAGCTGCGTGCCGGATTGGGAAGCCGGTGTATTTTAACCAAAGGGCTGGATAAGTGTCTGTACATTTATACTGCCGAAGATTGGGAAAAGCAGATGGAAAAGGTAGCAAAGCTGCCGGAATCCGACCCTAAGGTAAGAGCTTTTATCCGTCATTTCTGTGCCAATGCTTCCGAATGTGAATTTGATAAGCAGGGAAGGATTGTCATCCCTCAGGAATTGAAATCCTATGCCGGTATTGAAAAAGAACTGGTAACCATGGGTGCGATGTCGAAAATCGAGATATGGAGCCGCAACGTCTGGGATTCTCCGGACAATGAGAACAAGATGGAAGCGGAAGATTTTGCGCAGGCTCTGGCAGAATATAACTTTTAGGAAGGTGGCCGCATATGGAATTTAAACATACATCAGTCCTGTTTGAAGAATGTATGGAAGGACTGAAGATCAGACCTGACGGTATTTATGCAGATGGAACACTGGGCGGAGGTGGCCACAGTAGCGGGATTTGCAGTCGGCTGGGAGAAAATGGAACGCTGATCGGTATCGACAGAGATACGGATGCACTGAAAGCGGCAGAGGAACGGCTAAAAGATTATCCATGTAGAAAAATTTTTGTGCAGAGCAACTATTCGGACATTAAAGACGTTCTGGAAGAATTGGGAATCGAAAAGTTGGATGGTGCATTGTTGGATCTGGGAGTCTCTTCCTTCCAGCTGGACAACCCTGAGCGAGGGTTTTCCTATATGCAGGATGCACCACTAGATAGGCGGATGAGTCAGGATGATTCATTTACAGCTTATGATGTGGTCAATGAATACAGTGAAAAAGAACTTCAGAATATCATTCATAAATATGGGGAAGAAAGATGGGCGTCGAGAATCGCATCGTTCATTGTAAAGGCGAGAAAGGACAAGCCTCTAGAATCGACAGGGGAACTGGTAGACGTCATTAAGGCTGCTATCCCTGCCAGGGCAAGGCGCGAAGGTCCGCACCCGGCGAAACGGACTTTTCAGGCGATAAGAATTGAAGTCAATGATGAGCTGGGGCAGCTTGAGAGAGCAATTGACGAATTCTGCGATGTGCTGGCTCCGGAAGGACGGCTTTGCGTGATTACGTTCCATTCGCTGGAGGATCGCATTGTCAAGGAAATCCTCCAGAAAAGAGTGAATCCGTGTACCTGTCCGAAAGAGTTCCCGGTGTGTGTATGCGGGAAAGTCGGCGATATCCGGAAAATTACCGGTAAACCAATCGTTCCGACACCGGAAGAACTGGAACAGAACCCACGTGCACGAAGTGCGAAACTCCGCATTGCTGAGAAAAAATAAACAGTAAGCAGGAGAAGCGGGGGAAAGTAATACATCGAAATAAAATGGTTTGCCGGAGAACTGGACATAACCAGACATAATAAGACAAAAAAAGAAAGGAACATTGCGGTCATGGCAAGTGCAGATAAAGCATATAAAGACGAATATCAAAGTGCAAGACAGGCAGCCAGTCATGAAAAATACGAAAGCTACCAAAGATATCAGGCTTATCGGGAAAGCTATGCAGCTCGTTACGGACAGGCAAGACCCGCGGAAAAAAAACCAGACAGTTTCAGGGAAAAAGAATCTGCAAAAGAAAAGGTACAGATCCAGCCAATGCCGCAGAGAACACAGCAGGAGACTGTATGGGGACTGACACCGCAGACGCTGACTAAGTGTGTGATCCTGCTAATATTTATAGGGATTCTTTTGCTTGCAACGATTTTCTTTTCTGCGCGGGCAACGGAGATCAAGTATTCAATCAATAAAATAAATAAAGAAAATACGGTGTTGGCCAATGAGATAAGTCTCCTTACTATCAAGATAGAGAGTTCCAACAGTATCGAAAGTATTGAGGAATATGCAACCTCCAAGCTGGGGATGACATATCCGAAAGCCAATCAGTGCATTTATGTAACGTCGAAAACAGAAAAACCGAAAAATCTGGCATCCCGCATACGCAGTAAGGCTTATGCCGATGTGAAACAAAAAACAACGAAAACAAAACAAAAATAATATTACAAAGATTGCGAGATATTCACAGAATAATTTCATATACTAAAATTAGCCAGACAACTAAATAGGATCGTTCCGTCTGGCTTTGCTGTATTAAAGGAGACATATGAGAGCACCGGTAAGCGTAAAAAACAAAAGAAGAATCGCGGTAGGATTTTTGATCATAGCAGTATTGATGATTTTGCTGGTTTTTCGTGTGGCATGGATCCAGATCGTCGATGCAGACACTCTGACACAGAAAGCAGTAGAACAACAGACCAAGGATACGCCGATTGAGGCGAAACGTGGGACTATCTATGACAGGAACGGCAAGGATCTGGCGACAACAACAACCTGCTATACGCTGTGGGTAAGACCTGCAGATGTAAAGAAACAGAACGGAGAAGAGGTTTCAGACGCACAGATGACTTCCATGGCAGAGTCCATTGGGAAAATAGTGGACTTGTCAACCGACGAAGTAAAGAGTAAAATGATAAAGAAACAGGCACTTGTAAAGATTACAAAGTATCTGGATAAAGAAACTGCTGACGAAATCAGAAAACTGAAGATTAACGGTCTGGAATTGTCAGAAGGAACGAGGAGATACTATCCGAGAGGAAATTTTGCGTCTCAGGTTCTTGGCAGTGTAACCGATGATAATACAGGCAGAACCGGTATCGAGCTGCAGTACGATCAGTATCTGAGCGGAATTTCCGGAAGATGGGTAAAAAACACAGACCTTTTAGGCAACGAGCTGGTAGAAGGTGCAGAAGAATATTATGAAGCGCAGGATGGTCTGAATGTGGTCATGACCATTGATGAAGCAATCCAGTATTATGTCGAAAAGGCATTGAAAGCAGGAAAGAAGACAACCGGTGCGAAAAGGATCATGTGCCTTGTCATGGATCCCAATACAGGAGAAATTCTTGCCAGTGCAGTGACACCGGGATATGACCCGAACAATGCAACGACTCCTACAACGAAAAAAGCAAAAGCTGCCTTTGAAAAAATGACAGCAGAAGAAAAAAATAAATATTTATTTAACCTGTGGAGAAATCCGCTTGTAAGTGATACTTACGAGCCGGGATCTACATTCAAATTGATTACGTCTTCCTCTGCTTTGGAAGAAAAGGTGATCACAACCAGTGATACCTTTACCTGCAATACACAGGTTACTGTATCTGGTGTAACCCTCCACTGTTGGAGCCATGTGGATCACGGAACGCAGACCATCCGCCAGGCGGTTGGGAATTCCTGCAACCCGGTGCATGCGAAGGTTGCACTGAAAATGGGAAAGAAAGTTTTTTACAAATATCTGGATGCTTATGGAATTACCGATAAAACCGGTGTTGATTATCCGGGCGAAGCAAGTGCTATTGTACAGAGCTTGTCGAATGTCGGTCCGGTAGAACTTGCGACCATCGGCTACGGACAGGGGATTTCGCTGACACCGATTCAGCTTTTGACTGCAGTCAATGCCATCGGAAACGACGGGCTGTTATTGCAGCCGCATTACGTGAAAGCACTGACCGATCAGGATGGGAAGGTTGTGAAATCTTATCAGCCGACGACTGTCCGCAAAGTTATCTCCAGCAAAACTGCGAAAGAAATGCGCAGCATCATGCAGTATGTTGTTGAAGAAGGCGGTGGTGGGAATGCAAAAATTGCAGGATATCGTGTCGGCGGTAAAACCGGTACTGCAAATAAAGTTGAAAACGGAAAATACGGGAAGAACTATTACAGTTCGTTTATCGGCATGGTTCCGATGGATGATCCGCAGGTATCAATCCTTGTCGTCGTTGACAGCCCGAAAGGATCCATTTACGGATCGATGGTTGCCGCGCCGATCGCAAAGGAAATTCTACAGGATACCGTCCGTTACCTGAATATCACTCCGAAATATTCCAAGTCAGAGCAGAAAACCATAAACAGCAATTATACTACCGTTCCGAATGTAATCGGAAAAGAGTTCAGTGAAGCTGCCGGGATTATCGGCGGCAGAAGCTTGAAATACAGCCGTCCGAAATCAACACGGGAAGACGACAATTTTACAGTGGTGGATCAGTATCCAAAAGCGGGCACCAAAGTAAAGAAAAATTCCGTAGTCTATGTCTATAAAAACTAGAAAGAGAAAGAAATAGAAGTTCTGGTCTGAAAAACAGACAGGAGCAGCGATGTTGCTGAAAGACTTGCTGGCAGGATTGGAATATGAGATACTGCATGGCACAGAAGAAAAAGACATGCAAACATTGAGTTGCCATTCGAAAGAATGTAAAAACGGAACTGTCTTCTTCGCTATCCGCGGAAGGAAAGATGGAAATCTTTTTTTCAGCGAAGCAATCGCAAATGGCGCAGAGGTCTGCATTACGGATGCGTCGAAAAACGAAATCCGGGAGTATCTGGCGAAAGTGCCGGAACATCAGCGAAAACAGCTGACCATTATAAAAACGAATGACTGCCGTAAAGCACTGGCAGAATGTGCAGGAAACTTTTTTGGACACCCGGAAAAGGCTTTGCTGCTTATCGGTGTGACAGGAACAAAAGGAAAAACTACAACAACTTTTATGATAAAGAAGATATTGGAGGATTCCGGTATCAAAACAGGGATTATCGGTACTGTGCAGAA
>CAKQVC010000038.1 GCA_934277655.1 uncultured Clostridia bacterium | reverse complement strand
GGCAATTATGGATCGTCTGGCCGGTATTGATGGGAAAATCGGCATCAGTTATATTGACCTTGAGGAAGAAAAGGAACTATTCTTTGGGAACAGCCGGGTCTTTCAGGGATCAGGAGCGATTATGCTGATGGCGCTTGTAGAGTGCTTTAAGCAGATGGAAGAGGGAAAGATCAAAGAGGATGATCTATATCGCATCCACAAGGATGACTGCATACAGGCAGATGATCCCTCCTATGGAGTACTTCGCTTTCTACATGATGGTGTGAAACTGACTATTTCTGATTTATATAACTTGATGAGCACGGTCAGCGATAATATGGCTTTTAATAAGCTGGTGGATATTCTTGGAAAAGAAAATATCCAAAAAACGTTCCATGAACTGGGATATCGGGATATGAAACTTAACCGTAAAATTGACGAAGAAGCTGCAATGAAAAAAGGCATTCAGAATTATATCTCAGTTCCGGAAATGGCAGCAATTTTTTATCGGATTTACAGAGGACAGATGATATCAGAAGAAGCCAGCCGCAAAATGCTGTCCCTTTTGAAGCAGCACCAGAGGACCAGCATGATCCCTTACATTTTTAAAGAAAGTGTTTCTGTTGCACATGTGACAGGGTTTGACGAGGATATCATCATAGACGGGGGCATTATTTTGACGCAGCATCCGTTTATATTGGCAATGGCGGTCACCGATATGGATATCCGTAAGGCAGAAACATTGATGAGGGATATTACGCAGATATGCAGCATGTCCACGTATAAATAATTGTTTGGAGCTGCCGCATGCCATGCTGTTTATAAGCATCCATGCGGCAACGCTGGCTTATAATGATGTTACCATCAGACATTACATGAAATTCACAATGATTAAAGATAAAATGACACCTGCAAAGTAACCGATCATCCCCCCTGCAAAGGCATGACGCATACGGGAAACACCGGTAACGCTGAAATACAAGGCAAGTACGTAGAGGACTGTTTCGCATCCGCCGGCCATGACACAGGCAGCACGGCCGATATAAGAGTCAGGGCCTGCAGTTTCCATAATATCCTGAACGATGAGAAAAGAACCGCTTCCGGAAACAGCACGAAGGATAATGAGAGGGAGCAGTTCAACAGGAACATGAATAAACGAAAAGAATGGTTTCAAAACGGAAAAAAGGAACGACATGAAACCAGAAGCCGTAAGGCTGTTAACAGCCAGATAGATACCGATCAAAAAAGGAAGAATTTCAACAGCGGTTTTTAAACCATTTTTTGCACCTTCAATAAAATAGTCGTATACCGGTGCATTGTGAAAGACGCCGTAGCTGATGATGACGGTTGCCATAACCGGAACGAAGGACTGAGAGGCTGAAGAAAAAAAAGACTCCAGATCAGTATCTCCTTTCTAAGATCTTGCAGGCAAGAATCGAAACCAGGATTGTACATCCTGCTGTTAAGACAGCCGGAAACACGATCGAAAATGGATTGCTGGAGCCAAGTTCTTCCCGCAGTTGTATGGTTACAACCGGGAAAACCGGTGCAAACGCCATGTTGACAACTGCAAAAGTACACATATCGTTGCTGGCAAGGTGGCTGTGGCGGTTCTGGACATCAAGCCGCTCCATGGTTCGCAGGGCAAAAACAGTTGAGCTGTTTCCTGCACCGAAAATATTTGCCATGAAACTCATGATGATGCAGGAAAGGGTTTCCGGATCTTTTTGTGATGGGAAGAGGAAACGGGTAAAAGGCATGAGAACTTTCGCAATTCGATTGATCAGACCGGTTCGTTCGGCAATTTCCATCAGTCCGCTCCACATGGCCATGACACCGATAAAACTGAAAACAAAACTGACTGCTGACTGGGAACTTTCTGTTAAAGCTGTTCCCAAGGCAGGAAGCGTACCGGAAAAGCAGGCATATGTGAAAGATAATAAAAAAAGTAATGACCATATGTAATTCATCATAAAAAACGCTCCGATTTACGAAAAATAAATTTTTTATAAAATTATATGCAAAAATGTAAAAAAGATGTTGGAACTATTTCCATTTTTGGGGTATAATAAGGGCAGATCAGAATTAAATGTAATATGCGAAAAGAAAAGGAGGTATGAGATGACGATTACTATCACTCTGAAGGGCATGATACTGACTATTCTGGCAGTGCTCGGAATGATACTGCTGGTGTATCTGATTTTGCTTATTCGAAAACTGATCGGAACCCTGAAGGGTGTAGATGCTGTTTTAAAGGACGCCAAGACAGTATCTTCTGTAGCAGCGGATCAGGCCGAAAACCTGGACGATGTTATTGAGGGAGCTGCTTCAGCAGTCGGGACCATTACAGACGCTATCAGTGGCAATCAGAGCATTGTTGCAGCATTTACAAGCATTGTAAATACGATATCATCTGTGATCGGCATGATCAGGGGAGAGTCAGAGGAAGCAGAAGTATCCGATGACGAAGAATGAAAAGTCAGGCTGACAAATCCTTCTTAAAAGGAAGACTAAAATAAACATAATAAAATTCAGGAGGAAGAAACATATGAAAGCAACAGGAATTGTAAGACCGGTAGATCCGTTAGGAAGAGTAGTTATCCCGGTAGAATTAAGAAGAACACTTGGAATCAAAACAGATGATTCTCTGGAAGTATTTGTAGATGGAGACTACATCATGCTGAAAAAGTATGAACCTGCATGCATCTTCTGCGGAAATGCAAAGGACGTTGAAGTCATCCATGGCAAAAACGTATGCAAAAACTGCATTGAAGAGCTGAAAAGCTTATAGTCCCGGAGGCTGAAATTGGCTAAATACATTGTAGAAAAAAGCGGACCGCTGAAAGGGGACGTTGTGATCAGTGGTGCGAAAAATGCAGTACTTCCGCTGATGGCAGCGGCACTGCTTGCAGAAGAACCATGTGTGATCCGCGATGTTCCGAGATTGCGGGACGTTTCTTTCATGAAGGAAATTCTGTCTTCTCTCGGATCTCATATTGAGGAACTGGACGAAAATGTAATTTCAATTTCAACGAAGGATATAATCTCTACAGAAGCACAATTCGAGCTGGTAAATAAGATGAGGGCCTCTATTTTGGTAATGGGGCCTCTTCTTGCCAGAAAGGGGCGTGCAAAGATCCCGAGTCCGGGTGGCTGTGCAATCGGAGCAAGACCGATCGACCTGCACCTGAAAGGACTGGAGGCACTGGGTGCTATTATCAACAGAACCGATACGTATGTAGAAGCGATAGCAGGACCGCAGGGACTGATCGGCGATACGATTTATCTTGACTTTCCAAGCGTGGGTGCAACGGAAAATATTATGATGGCGGCAGTTCTGGCACAGGGGGTAACCTATCTGGAAAATGCAGCAGAAGAGCCGGAAATCGTTGATCTTGCTAACTTCTTGAATAAAATGGGTGCAAAAATCAAAGGTGCCGGTACCGATACGATCAAGATCGAAGGAGTTGAAAGACTGGCGGGTGCAAACCACACCGTTATTCCGGACAGAATTGAAACAGGAACCTTTATGCTTGCGGCAGCTATTACAAAAGGAAATGTGCATATCTGCAATGCAGTGCCTGACCATGTGAAGCCGATTATTGCCAAGCTGAGAGAATGTGGCGTGCGGATTGAAGTCGGAGATGATGACATGACGGTACGAGGAGACTTGGGACTGCAGACGGCGACAGACATAAAAACATTGCCATATCCAGGATTCCCGACAGATATTCAGTCACCGTTCATGGCATTTCTTACGACCGTCGATGGATCAAGTACTGTCATTGAAACTGTTTTTGAAAATCGTTTCATGCATGTGGCACAACTGAATAAAATGGGTGCCCATATTGAAACGGCAGGAAATAAGGCGATCGTACGCGGCAATTCCAAACTCCGAGGCAGTCAGGTAATGGCAACAGACCTTAGAGCCGGTGCAGCAATGGTACTGGCAGGACTGGCAGCAGAGGGTCAGACAGAAATATCGGAGATTTTTCACATCGAGAGAGGATATGAGAAATTTATCGAGAAGTTTGATAAACTAGGTGCAAAGATTACCAGAATTGATGATTGATTACAAGGAAAACATGAAAAGAACCATTTCAAATTCGAGATGGTTCTTTTTTTGACTCCTCAGGCATATATCCTATACATGGATGAAGAATGACAGGGAGGAGCAGATGAAAAGAAGGACAATCCAGTCGAATCGAAAATTTCAACGGATGAAACAGATTTACAGGAGCAGACAGGTATTTTGTGAGCGGAAAAGGATGCGGCGAAAAAAACTGCCTGCATCTAAAGCAGCTACGGCTGTCAAAGGAATCTTGTCTCTGTCACTGACGATTATTTTCTTTTTGATAGCGGTACCTTCCGGGATTGCATTGGCAGGTGGAGCAGACATATCAGGTATCGGAGAAGAATACTTTTCGCGGCTGCAGGGGGAAAAAGAAGATGATCTGCAGAATATAAAGACTTCCGGCTCGTGGAAATCCGATAAGAACAAAGATATTACAATCGAAAACGTGAAAATTCCAAAGTATGTGAAGGTCTGGCGGGAAAATAAGCATAAGGTGGAGAAAGTGGACTTGGAGGAGTATGTGGCCTGCGTAACGGCAAGCGAGATGCCTAATACCTTTCATGAGGAAGCTCTGAAGGCTCAGTCGGTCGCAGCAAGAACTTTTGCCATGTCAAAAATCGAAAAGTACCAGACCAAAAATCCGGCAGCACACCCTAAAACGCCCGTCTGCGATACAACTCACTGTCAGGTTTATAAAACGCAGAAAGAATTGAAAGCCTGCCATCCATCCGGCTGGTATGAGTCGAAGGATGGATGGAAAAAAATTGAGGAGGCCTGTGAAGAGACGGAGGGAAAATTACTTTATTATGATGGAGAACTGGTCATGCAGCCGCTGTTTTTTTCATCAAGCGGCGGTCAGACGGAAAATTCGGAAGATGTTTTTGTCAGTGCTGTGCCATATCTGGTAAGTGTAGAAAGCCCTTATGAAGAAAATGCGACCCACCGGAATGAAAAGACCAAGATGACCTTGAGCGAACTGAAAAAAGTTTTAAAGAAATATTTTCCAGAGAAAGAATGGGGGAAAATAACAAGAGAATCCATCCAGGTGCTTTCGAGGACTTCAGGCGGCAGAGTTAGTCAAATGCAAATAGGCGATGCGATAGTCAAGGGAACGGAGGTACGCAATGCTCTGGGACTCCGATCTACCTTATTCACGGTCGGTTTTGAGGGGGAAGGCAATGCGGTCAAGGTCGTTTTTACGTCCAGCGGAAACGGTCACGGAGTTGGGATGAGCCAATATGGTGCAGATGGAATGGCAAAAAAAGGATACACTTATCAGCAGATCTTAGAGCATTATTATGTAGGCGCACAGGTTTTCTGAAATGTATGATGAATTATACAAATTGAAAGCTGAAACTGCTTGATTTCACATGGGTTCCATTGTATTATAGAAATAGAAGCTGCAAAGATTTTGCGGCAGTGTCTGACGGCACTCAGACGGCCGGGACATAGAGAGAAAGGATTGAGTAAAGGATTTTGAAATGGCAGATTTAAAGTATTTAAACAGGCTGGCAAAAGATTACCCGAATATTATGGCAGCATCAGCTGAAATTATTAATTTAAAAGCAATTCTGGCTTTACCGAAGGGAACTGAGTATTTTTTGAGCGATCTCCACGGCGAGCACGAGGCTTTTATACATATGCTGAAAAGTGCATCAGGAACGATCAAGGATAAGATTGACGAAAACTATGGTTCTGTTCTCAGCGAAAAAGACAGAGAGGATCTGGCTGCGTTGATCTATAACGCAGAGGCAGAACTTGCACGGAGAAAAAAAACAGAAAAAAACTTCGATGACTGGTGTGCGACGGCTATTTATCGTTTAATTACGATTTGCAAGTCGGTATCTACCAAATACACACGTTCCAGAGTCAGAAGCAGACTTCCTAAATATGTGGATTACAGTATTGACGAGCTTCTGCACGCTGATGATGAGGCGAACAGAACCCATTATTACAATCAGATCATTACTTCCATCGTGGAGTGTGGGGTTGCTGAAAAATATATCATCGAACTGACAGAATCTATTAGCAGACTGGCAATCGACAGCCTGCATATTATCGGCGATATTTTTGACAGGGGTGCGCATCCGGATGAAATTATGGATTTCCTGCTGGATTATCACACGGTAGATTTTCAGTGGGGCAACCATGATATTGTATGGATGGGAGCTGCAACCGGAAACTGGGCCTGCATTACCAATCTGCTGCGAATGAATATCAGCTACAATAACTTTGATATGTTGGAAATCGGCTATGGAATCAACCTGAGGCCATTGGCCACCTTTGCTGAAAAAGTATATGGAGACGATCCGTGTGAATCGTTTAAGCCGCATATTTTGGACAGAAACAAGTTTGACCCGATCGACGAAGAACTGGCTGCGAAAATGCATAAGGCAATCGCTATCTGCCAGTTTAAGGTAGAAGGGCAGAGAATCAAGGCTCATCCGGAGTACAAACTGGACAAGCGTCTTCTACTGGATAAGATCGATCTGAAAGCAGGAACTGTTAATATTGAAGGCAAGGTATGGCCGATGCGTGATACAAATTTCCCGACATTGGATCCGGCAAATCCATACCAGCTTACGCAGGAGGAGTCCGAATTGCTCAATGCTCTGGAGGCATCTTTCATAAACTCAGAAAAACTGCAGAAACATATCAAATTCCTGTTCAGTCATGGTGCACTGTATACTAAGGTAAACGGCAATCTCTTGTTTCACGGGTGCATACCGACAGGGGAAGATGGCGAATTTGAAGAGGTTGAACTCAATGGTGTGAAGCTAAAGGGAAAGGCCCTGATGGATTATCTGGACGATCAGGTCCGCAAAGCATATTTTGCACCGAAGAAATCGGAGGAAACCGGACGCTACGGAGACATTATGTGGTATTTGTGGCTTGGTGGAAGCTCCCCACTGTTCGGAAAGGAAAAGATGACGACCTTTGAACGTCTGTTCATTGCCGACAAGGCATCCCATAAAGAACCAGTACGTCCTTACTACAAGCTGATCAAAGAAAAAGCGTTCTGCGAAAAGATCATAAGAGAGTTTGATCTGGATCCCCGGAAAGCAAAGATTCTTAACGGACATGTGCCCGTTAAGATCAAGGATGGCGAATCCCCGATCAAAGGCGGCGGACTGCTGTATGTTATTGACGGCGGGATATCTAAAGCGTATCAGAAACAGACTGGAATCGCAGGTTATACTTTCATCTTCAATTCCCGGTTTATGGCTCTGGCAGAACATAAACCGTACAGCCCGCTGCAGCCTGACGGAACACAGGAATTCCATTCTCCTGTCATGAAAACGGTTGCAACCATGCCGGAACGTCTGCTGATCATCGATACTGATCAGGGGGCAGAAATCTCCGAGCAGGTGGACGATCTGCTGGCACTGGTGGAAGCGTATAAAGAAGGTCTTATCAAAGAAGTTTATTAAGTGCTTACGAAAGAAAGAAGGACGGCCGGAGGGCTGTCCTTTCTCTTTGAGAGGAGTAAAATGTAAAAAGAAATTGTCCGGGGGAAAAGGTGAATTGCTACACTCTGTCAGTACATTTAGGACTGCATTTTAAGGCTCCACAAATGGTACTCCTAAAATGTCAGCAGTAGACAAGGCGAGATTTTCTGCAATCTGATCAATGTTATTTATGATCCATTCCGCATCCTCTTCATTATCATGATATGCGACTTCTACCAATACAGCCGGAGCTTTTGTGCGCTGGAGCTCTGCAAGCGTCGTGGTCGGAATCACCTTGATCAGAGACGGATTTGGATAAATGAGTTCCAGATTGTTGGCATAAATTTCTGCAGCGGCTTTTCCACGCGGACTGTCACGATAATAATAGACGTTTGGACCCTGGATCAGACCGGATAAATTTTCGGGGGCAGCATTTGTATGGATCGCCAGATGAAAATCATAATTTCCTGCATTGGATGCAGCTATGGAATCTACCACGGTACCTCCTGGGTTATTTCTTGTAAAAGAAATGCCGCTGGCTCTGAGATAAGGAACCATGGCATCTGCAATAAGATTTGTATAATACTCCTCACTTCCGGTTCCGGTAACAAACGGATTGTATTCCTGGGTTGAGGGACTGAGATAAATCGATGGCATAAAAAACCTCCATGAACTAAATTTTGGAATTTTGTAGTTTGCCAGGGGCAGACAAACAGCAAAAAATTTTATTGTGCAAAAAATATTGGTTTGATATTTTCGTCGGTCTTTTTTATCATATGCAGAAGATTTTCTCTGCGTGCTTTGTAAATGAGAAAAGAGAAAAAAGAATTATCTTGTTCATCAGAAAGAAAAACATTCATGTTTTCATCCATTATTTATGAATCTACAACATATTTAGAGAAAAATTCCTTGAAAAACGCACATTTTCCCATGAATTGTATTGAAAGAAAACCGTATTCGTGATACAATTAATCATTAATGGAATTTCCAAAACAGTGAAAGAACCTTTATCCTGAAAGCAGAAGGAAGATTACCAGCAAGCCTTATATGCGGCTACCTGCTGAATATGGATGCTGCTGAGAAAAATGCGGAAGGATAAAGTTAAAAGAATATGGAAACTGACAGAAAGAAGGGGCTTGAATGAGTCAAAAAGAAAAGATTATAAACATAGCGGTCATCGCCCATGTTGACGCCGGAAAATCCACTCTGGTAGATGCATTCCTGAATCAGAGCGGCGTATTCAGAGCCAATGAGGAAGTTGTTGACTGTGTTATGGACAGCGATGATATTGAAAGAGAAAGAGGGATTACCATCTACTCCAAGAACTGCTCGATCATGCACAACGATGTAAAGATCAACATTGTCGATACACCGGGGCATGCGGATTTCAGTTCAGAAGTAGAACGTATCATGAAGACCGTAGATACGGTAATCCTTTTGGTCGATTCCAGCGAAGGACCGATGCCGCAGACCAGATTTGTACTGAAAAAATCTCTGGAACAAGGTATTAACCCGATCCTGTTCATCAACAAGCTGGATAAAAAAGATGCCAGAATTGATGAAGTCGTTGATGAGGTTTACGAACTGTTTATGGATCTGGACGCTAACGATGAACAGCTTGATTTCCCGATTCTTTATGGTATTGCAAGGCAGGGTGTTGCGGTTAAAGATCCGAAAGAAGTGGAGAACGTGCTCGTTGGCGAAGGTGAAAACAAGATAAAGAAGAGTCCGCAGGGCTTCGGAGGACTGGATCTGACACCATTATTCGATACGATCATCGAGCATTGCCAACCATATCCGGACTTAAATGAAGAACCGCTGCAGCTGCAGATCTCCACACTGGCTTACGATGACTACATCGGCAGACTGGGAATCGGAAGAATTACCAAAGGCGTTTTGAAAGAAGGTCAGACGGTTGCAGTTGCGAAAGCAGATGGAACGATCGTACAGAAAAAGATCAACCAGGTGTTCGTATACAGAGGGCTGAAACGTATGGCAGTTCCGCAGGCTGAATGTGGAGACATTGTTGTGATCTCAGGAATTTCCGATATATCTATCGGAGAGACGATCTGTGATCCTCAGAATCCGCAGCCAATGGAAATGATTCATATTGAAGAGCCAACCCTTTCCATGAACTTCATGGTCAATAAATCGCCGTTTGCCGGTAAAGTGGGAAAATTCGTAACATCCAGACATATCAGAGAAAGACTGAACAAGGAACTGGAAGTCAACGTCGGCATGGTTGTAGAAGAAACGGATTCGACGGACTGCTTCAAGGTTTCGGGAAGAGGCGAACTGCATCTTTCAATCTTGATCGAAAATATGAGAAGAGAAGGCTATGAACTGGCAGTTTCCAAGCCGGAAGTTATTCTCCACAAAGACGAGAACGGCAAGCCGTTAGAGCCAATTGAAGAGGTTGTTATCACAGTTCCGGATGAGTATGCTGGAACCGTTATCAATAAACTGAATATCAGAAAAGGAATCATGACCCAGATGTCCGGCGAAAACGGATATTCCAGGATTGAATATCTAGTACCGACCAGAGGACTTCTGGGCTACAGAAGTGAATTTATCAACGATACCAGAGGCGAAGGAACCATGGTACGAAGATTCGACTCTTTCGACGAATATAAAGGCGAGATCCCGCAGCGTACCAATGGTGTTGCGATTGCACAGGAAGAAGGTGTCTGCACACCATATGCCCTGTTTAATATCGGTGAAAGAGTGCAGATGTTTGTAGAACCGGGAACTAAAGTTTACGAAGGCATGATCGTTGGTATGAATTCCAGAAACGATGACATGGTTGTAAACCCATGTAAGGCAAAGAAAGTCAGCAATATGCGTGCAGCTGGATCTGATGATGCGATCAAGCTTTCGCCGGCAAGAACTTTCACATTGGAAGAAGCACTTGAATTTATCAATGACGATGAGCTGGTTGAGATCACACCGGATGACATCCGGCTGAGAAAGAAACTGCTGCATGAACTGGAAAGAAGAAGAAGCGGAAGAAATTACGCAGATTAAACGAAAAAAACGGCACAGAAAGATTTTGTGGGAACGATAGTGATATGAAACTTACCGAAAAAACAATCGACATGCTGATTGGGTATGCAGAAGACATTGGAATTTCACTGCTGGTTCTGTTATGCGGTCTGATTCTGACAAAAGTCCTGTTGAAAATTGTAAGGACTGCTCTAGATAAGAGCCGCCTGGATGAATCCGTATACAAATTCCTTTTAAAAGCCATAAAGTACATCATGTATCTTCTGATCTTTGTGGTGATCCTGACCTGTCTGCATGTGCCGACAGCTCCGCTGATCACTGTATTGGGAGCCTGTGGAGCAGCCATTGCACTGGCTCTGAAAGACAGTCTCGGCAATATTGCCAGCGGAATTATAATTTTAGTTAACCAGCCTTTTTTAAGAGGTGACGTTATAGAAGTCGTTAATGTAACTGGTTATGTACAGAGCATAGATCTTCTGGTAACAACCTTGAAGACCTATGATAACAAAGTCATTACCATACCTAACGGCACAATTACCGGATCTGTACTGATTAATTACTCGCGTGAAGATGTAAGACGAGTGGATTGTCAGTTTGGAATCGGATATGATGCAGATATTGCAGCAGCCAAAGACATCCTAATGGCGGTAGCTGAATCCTGTGTCGATGTATTACAAACGCCGGCACCGACCATCGGTGTGGCAGCACATCAGGAC
>CAKQVC010000037.1 GCA_934277655.1 uncultured Clostridia bacterium | reverse complement strand
GATTCTGTCTGCGGCACTCTCAATGCTGTATAATGCCAGAGTTAATTCGGTTCGCCTGATCTTCATCGATGAGCCTTTCGAAAAAATGAGCGATCACAATATTAAACTGATGCTGGATTTTTTTAAAGCGCAGAACTTTCAGGTTATTTTTTGTGCACCGCCGAACCGACTGGAATCCATCGGAAGTGAATGCGGCGTCATCATTCCATTGCTGAAGCTGAAAAAAGAGGATATGCGAATCGGAAAGGTGAAGTTCCATGAACAGTGAGACGAAAAAACTTTGCGGGGAAATCCTTCAAAAGCTGCTGAAAAAATATGACAAACGCAGTGCAAAGCAGGTAGAGACCAACCGTAGAATCACTCTGAGTCCGTCGGAAATATACAAAGCTTATCATGCCAATGATGCGGATATGAGACGAAAAGAAGCCATCAACGAAGCAGCCCATATATTAGAGTCTGAGAAGCTTGTGACCGTTAAAAGACTGAAATACAGTGATGAAATTGAAAAAATATACATGCCTGAAGAGTATGCAAGCAGTGCACAGCTTTTTTTACGAGATCAATGTGGAATTACCCCACGGAATCAAATCAAGGAAGAAGTTTTTCAGCTTTTTACTGCTTATGAACATGGTGGAGAACTTGTGCAGGCTTACTGTACATCGTTGCGGCAGCATCTGAACGAAACTGCAGATGAGATTGCACCTGCATATATAGAAGCGAACCTGAAAATGATAGATTTTCTTGAGAAAAACAGTACATCTCTCTATGCCAGAGAAGTGTCTACTTTGGTATATGGTGATTCCAAGTGGTTTCAAGAAAATAATTATGAAGAAATCTGCAGTTTGCTGAGAAGGCTTCTTAATGCGCAGCAGGCAGATTATGAGCCGACAGATGCTATATTGGAACGTTTTCATATCATTACAAATGAGCAGGAGATACTTCTGAAAGGGTGCTGGAAAATCCATTGGGGGGATTTTACTTTAGATACAAGTCAGTTTCATGGTGGTATTGCGATTTCTTCTGCAGATATCCCTTTTATAGAATATGTAGAAGTAAAAACCGATAAAATCATGACTATTGAGAACAAAACGTCTTTTCAGCGAATGGATGACGAGACTTTTTCTTATCTTTATCTTGGCGGTTTTGCAAACAGGCATCAGATTGCTTTCTTGAAAAAAGTGATTGAAGATAATACGGAATTGGAATATATGCATTTTGGCGACATTGATGCAGGTGGATTCTTGATTCATCAGAATCTTTGCCAAGCAACAGGAGCGCAGTTTGCTCTGTATCGAATGGGAATTTCAGAATTGGAAAACAAGATATTTGCGATTGCACGAAAATCACTTACCCCAAATGATGTCAGGAGGCTAGACGCTCTTTTAGAACAAGAAGAATATAGAAAAACCGTTGCATATATGCTTGCTCATGACTGTAAAATGGAGCAAGAAATAATAAGTTTATTTCATAGAACTCCTTGGCTTCTCGGAGGCGACAATCAGTCCGACATATTGTGAGCAGGTCATTTGACCTGCCTTCTGCTTGCCGTTTTTGACTACGGCAACAGTTCTGCCTTTGGCATGGCTGTACAGATAACAGCAAGATAAAAGATAATGGTAAAAGATATTATATGAGGAGAATCTTATGAAATTTTTTCATCTGTCGGATCTGCATCTGGGAAAAAGGGTAAATGAATACTTGATGCTGGAGGATCAGGCATATATTTTAGACGAAATCCTGGGGATCATCAGGGAAGAGAATCCGGATGGCGTGATGATTGCAGGGGATGTGTATGACAAGGCAGTACCTTCAGCAGAGGCAGTGGCTTTGTTTGATGATTTTTTAGTAAAGCTTTCTAAAATCGGGACAAGTGTTTTTGTGATCAGCGGCAATCACGATTCTCCTGAGCGTATTGCGTTTGGCGGAAGACTGATGGCAGGAAGTAATATCCATATGGCTCCGGTTTATAACGGATCGCTGACACCGGTTGTCATGGAGGATGCTTATGGAAAACTGAACGTATGGATGCTGCCTTTCATCAAACCGGTTCATGTCAGACGGTTTCATGATGAGGAAGAAAGAGAAATTGCCTCTTACACAGATGCTGTGAGGGCAGTGATTGAAGATCTGGATATTCCTGCGGAGGAACGGAATATCATGATTACCCATCAGTTTGTGACCGGAGCGGAACGGACGGAGTCAGAAGAAATTTCTGTTGGTGGCAGTGACAATGTGGATGCATCTGTTTTCGAGCCGTTTGATTATACGGCACTTGGACATATCCATCGACCACAGAACTGCGGGAAGGAAAGCGTGCGATATTCCGGTACGCCTTTGAAATACTCGTTTTCCGAAGTAAAGGATAAGAAGAGTATCACGGTTGTCGAGCTACAAGAAAAAGGAAATCTGAACATCCGTACGATTCCGTTGATACCAAAACATGACATGGCTGAAATTAAGGGAAACTATCAGGAACTGACCAGAAGGGAGTTCTATCAAAATACCAGTTATCCGGAGGATTATCTGCATATTACTCTTACGGACGAGGAAGATATTCCGGATGCAGTCGGGAAACTGGGGACAATTTATCATCGCATCATGAAACTGGATTATGACAATGTACGTACAAGGAGCACAACTCATATTGATGCCGCATGTGATACTTCGAAAAAATCTCCGTATGACCTTTTTTCGGAGTTTTATGAAAAACAGAATAACCAGCCGATGACTGAGCTGCAGAGTGAATATATAAAATCGTTGATTGAAAATGTATGGGAGGATGAAAGATGAGACCGGAAAAACTGATAATGTCTGCTTTCGGGCCTTATGCGGGACGTGTGACAGTGGATCTGGATAAACTTGGACAGAACGGTCTTTATCTGATAACCGGAGACACTGGTGCCGGGAAAACCACGATTTTTGATGCAATTACTTTTGCTCTTTTCGGAGAAGCAAGCGGAGAAAACAGAGAGACATCCATGTTACGCTCAAAATATGCAGAAGCAGGGACTCCCACCGAGGTCTGGTTGCAGTTTTCCTGCAATGATAAGAAATATCGGATAAAACGAAATCCGGAATATGAACGACCGAAGACCAGGGGAGAGGGTTTCACAACTGAAAAAGCCAATGCAGAGCTTTATCTGCCGGATGGAAATGTCGTAACGAAGCTAAAAGATGTGAATCGGGAGATTGAGAGCATCCTGGGTATTGACCGGAATCAGTTTACCCAGATTGCCATGATCGCACAGGGCGATTTTCTGAAACTTTTACTCGCATCAACCGACGAGCGGAAACAGATTTTTCAGAAATTGTTTAAGACGCAGAAATATGCGGAACTTCAGAATAAGCTGAAAAGCGAGGCATCAGAGCTGAATCGCTCATACGAAGAAATCAATCGCAGCCTGAAGCAGTACATAGGTGGAATCGTATGTGAGGAAGAGCATTCTGATTTTTATGAGGCAGAACTAGCTCGAAGCGGTAGTATGCTAACAGAAGAGGTCGTTGCATTTCTAAAAAGGCTGATTGCCGGAGACGAAAAGTCTGAAGCGTCGATGGAAAAAGAAAAAGCGACAATTCAAGATCAGCTTGACAGTGTGAAAAAGCGAATCACGAAAGCCAGCGAAATTTTGAGCGCAAAAAAAGATCTACATAAAAACGAAGAGGCTTATCAAGCAGAGATAGAAAAAGAAAAGTTACTGCGGGAAAAGCTGGTTTGTGAACAGGAACGGATGTCAAAAACGGAAGAAATCGGAGCTGCAATAACAAAACTGGAAGTATCTCTGCCCGAATATGTGGAGCTTTCGAAAAAAGAAACGATGTCTCAGCGCAATAAAAAACGAATCGAGGATAATGAAAGAATATTTGAAAACCTGCAGAAGTCAATGGTTGCTTATGAAACGTCGATCCGTGCATTCGAAGAGGAACTTGAAAGTCTCCGAAATGTTGGAGAAGAAAAACTGAAACTGGAAAGTGAAGAAAAAGAACTGGAAAGTCAGAACAAAAGACTAAAATCATTAGCTCAAGACTTTCAAAGCGTGAAAGAAGTTGAGGAAAGGTGTGAAGCAGCCTGCAAAACTTATATCGAAAAATCCGATGCTTTTCGCAGACTCAATGCAATCTATACAGAAAAAATAAAAAGGTATCTGGATGCACAGGCGGGGATTTTAGCTGAAAATCTGAAAGAAGGCAGTCCATGCCCGGTATGTGGTTCTACACATCATCCGCATCTGGCGGTAAAACAGGAGGAAGTTCCGACACAGGAAGAGTTAGATGCTTTTCAGGAGAAGGTAAAGCGAGCGGAAACGGAAGCTAGTAAGTGGAGTGAGAAAGCAGGCAGGTTGAAGGGAGAATACGAAGCGAAAGAAAGCAGTATAAAAGACGAGATTTCGACGTTGCTTGGAGAATTTTCCTTTGAAGATGCTCAGCAGACTCTTAAAGAACGCTTGTCAGAAAGTACCACACTGACACAGGTGCTTACACAGAATATGACCGAAGTGCAGAAGCGGATTGACAGGAAGCAGGCAATCGAGAAAGAACTACCACGAAAAAGAACAGAGCTTGACGATAATGAAAACAAGCAGAATGATCTGATAAATGAAAGTACGAAGCTGGCTGCCGAAAATCAGGCACTGAAAGAGCGGATCACGGCTCTGAAGGCGAAACTTGCGTTTGCTTCCAGGGAAGAGGCAGAAAAAAAGATACTTTCTTTAAAGAGTGAAAAACAGCAGATCGAAGATGCATACACCCATGCAGTGGAAGCCGTAAATGAGAACAAAGGACGAATCACGGCCCTCGTTGCTGCAAGAAAAGAAATTGTCAAGCGCATAGACAGCGAAACCGATATTGATCTGGAGCAGGAAAAGGAAATGCAAGTTCAGTTGGAGCAGAAACAAAAAGAACTGGACGCTCGATCAAAGAAAACAAACAGCCAGAGAATGGCGAACAGCCGGATCCTGGGGCATATGGAAGAAGCACTGGAAGCAGGGGAGCAGACAGGTGAAAAACTCAGATGGGTAAAAGCTTTGTCGGATACCGCTAACGGAACCATCAGCGGTAAAGAAAAAGTTATGTTGGAAACCTATATTCAAATGGCATATTTTGATCGGATCATCCGGCGGGCGAATATAAGATTTATGGTTATGTCCGGCGGGCAATACGAACTGAAACGCAGAGAGACAGCGGAGAACAACCGGAGCCAGTCAGGACTGGAACTGGACGTGATCGACCATTACAACGGAACACAGCGCAGTGTAAAGACTCTTTCCGGAGGCGAGTCCTTTAAAGCGTCACTTTCCCTTGCTCTCGGACTTGCTGATGAAATCCAGTCATCAGCAGGGGGAATTAAAATTGACACCATGTTTGTTGATGAAGGATTTGGTTCTTTAGATGAAGAGTCTCTGGAACAGGCAATCCAGGCACTGGCCTCTCTGACGGAAGGAAACCGTTTGGTGGGAATTATTTCCCATGTAAAGGAATTAAAAGACAGGATCGATAAACAGATTGTAGTAAAAAAAGAAAGGACAGGTGGGAGCAGCATAACGATAGTTGTATAGATTCGAGAAACATTCCAAAAGTTCCAGCTATTGGAATGTTAGATGCATTGCATAGTGTCACATAGTACAGTGATACTGCCTGCATTACATAATAAAAACAGACTGGTACGAAAGTGAAACATGTCCGCATTCACAATAGATGTACCAGTCTTTTTTATCATTTTTTCTTTATTTAATTCTCGTTTTTACTTGTCTTTTATGCACTTTTTCTATACATAACATATTTGTCATCTGCATAAGTTCCGCTTCTGGCTTATTTATTGCCATTCTTTCTGCGGTCTGCAAATTCAGCACATGCAGTAAACAGAACGTCCGTGAAAGAGTTGAGGGCGGTTTCACAAGAGTCCTGAATAACACCGATGATGAAACCAACGCCGACAACCTGCATTGCGATGTCGTTCGGAATACCAAACAGGGAGCATGCAAGCGGGATTAACAGCAGGGAGCCACCGGCAACACCGGAAGCACCGCATGCGGAAACTGCCGAAAGCACGCAGAGGATAATAGCAGTTGGGAAATCAACGGCGATTCCCAGTGTGTTAGTTGCGGCCAGAGTCAGGATTGAAATGGTAATGGCAGCACCACCCATGTTGATCGTTGCACCTAAAGGAATGGAAATGGAATATGTATCTTTATCCAGTCCCAGTTCTTCACAAAGCTTCATGTTAACCGGAATGTTCGCAGCGGAAGATCTTGTAAAGAAAGCTGTGATTCCGGAGTCTTTCATACACTTGAATACTAATGGATATGGATTCTTGCGGATATTCAGATAGGTAATGATCGGGTTGATGATCAAAGCGTCTGCGAACATGGTTGCGACAAGGATCACGATCAGTTTACCATAGTCCAGAAGAGCAGCAACACCGGTTGTAGCGATGGAATCAAAGACCAAACCCATAACACCCAGAGGTGCCAGGTTGATAACCCATCTTACCACGCAGGATACTGCATCTGAAATTTCGCCAAGGAACGTTTTGGTTGTATCAGATGCACCGCGAAGAGCAATGCCTAAAACAACGGCCCATGCAAGAATACCGATATAGTTTGCGTTAAGTAAAGCATCGACCGGATTCGAGAAAATATTGAAAACCAGCGTTTTCAGAACGGATCCGATACCTTCCGGCGGCGTAACATCTGTAGTACCGGCAACCAGAGTTAAGCCGACCGGGAAGATGAAACTTACGATTACAGCAAGTGTACCAGCAAGGAAGGTACCAAGCAGGTAAAGTACCAAAATACGTTTCATGTTTGTTTTCTGTCCGGTTTTGTGCTGTGCGATTGCATACATAACCAGAAAGAAAACAAGAACAGGCGCAACAGCTTTTAATGCGCTTGTAAAAATATTACCGAAGAGTGGAATGAATCCATCGAGTTGTGTCGGGAATGCCAGTGCGAGCACAATGCCGACAAGTAAACCGATGATAATCTGTTTTACCAGACTAAGACGGTTCCATACACTTAAAAATTTTTTCATACGAAATCTTTCTCCTATTCTCCTATATTTTGTAAAAAAATCATTCCCCGGGAAATACCCGATAGATGTAGAATATCATTTTTTTCGCAAAAAAGCAAGACATAGGTGCAATCTTGTCCTGATTCTTGTACAGAAAACAGAGGGGCTATAGGATTCCACAATGAACGAAATTGAAAATCAGATAATTTTTTTTGTTTTTTCGAAAAATCATTTCAGCCTTGCTCAGCCCTGGCAAGCACGCCTTAAAAATTGTGGCATTGTTTGTGGCACTGTCAGAATTTATTTGCTTTTCCTGTCGTTTTCCTTTACAATATAAGCAGCATGTAAAAGGTACAGGAGGACGTTATGGCACAGCTATATTATAGATACAGCACCATGAATGCTGGCAAATCCATTGAACTGATAAAGGTTGCATATAATTACGAGGAGCGCGGCAAGCAGGTTATGACGCTGGTTCCGGCAATTGACGACCGTTATGGGACAGGAATCATAACTTCAAGAATCGGTATTCAGAGAGAAGCAATGATTGTCAACGATGACAGTAATATTCTTGAAATGTTCATGCGGGAAAGCGAAAAAAGAAAAATTGACTGTGTTTTGATCGATGAGTGTCAGTTTTTAAAAAAACATCATGTTCAGGAACTGGTAGAGATTGTAGATAGTTTTGACGTGCCGGTGCTGGCTTACGGACTGAAAAACGATTTTCGAAACGAGCTATTTGAAGGCTCATATTATATGCTTATTTATGCGGACAAGATTGAAGAAATCAAGACGATCTGCTGGTGTGGACGGAAAGCAACCATGGTGGCCAGAATTGTTGACGGACAGTTTGTGAAACAAGGGGAACAGATTGTAGTGGGAGGGAATGACATGTATGTGTCGTTGTGCAGGAAACATTACAATGACGGCAGACTGGGACCGGAAAAATAGATTTAGAGAAGCTTTCGAAAAAAACTGAAAGCAATGCGGATGAAAGCATGAAAAGCGTAATGAAACAGAAATAAAAAAGACAGCTTTTGGGGGAAAAGATGGCAGTAGATAAAAAAGAAAACAGAAAAAAACAGTTTTTTACGTCAATATTGATTTTGATCATGGCTTTAGCAGGGATTTTTACTTCTTCTCAGGAGGTTTTTGCAGCATCTTCTTCGGACAGTACCTTTGAAAGCTATATGAACAGCCAGGGGTTTCCGGAAAGTTATAAGCCTTACCTGAGGACGTTACATGAGCAGTATCCGAACTGGGTGTTTAAAAGTGCACAGACAGGACTGAGCTGGGATGAAGTAATCCGCAGAGAAAGTAAAATCGGAACATCTTTGGTAGCAGCATCTTCTCCGGTTTCATGGAAATCTACAGAAAAAGGGGCATACGATCCGGATACGAATACCTATATCAGTTATGACAGTGGTGGATGGGTCTGTGCTTCCGAATCTATTTTGAAATATTATATGGATCCGAGAAATTTCCTGAACAGCTCTGGTGTTTTTCAGTTTCTTTCTCATGATTTCGATAGTTCCAGCCAGAACGTTTCCGGCTTGCAGACGATACTAAGCGGCACGTTCATGGAGGGAGAATTTCCTGAAGATACTCATGCGACTTATGCTGACGCACTGATGGATGCAGGGCAGCAGGCAGGAGTGAATCCTTATGTCCTTGCTTCTATGATATTGATCGAACAGGGCAGTCGTGGCGGCGGTGGTTGTATTTCCGGCACTGTCAGCGGATATGAAGGTTATTATAACTACTTTAATGTAGGTGCCTATAAAACCAGCTCCATGAGCGCAGTAACAAGAGGTGTCTGGTATGCATCCCAGTCCGGTGTTTACGGACGACCATGGGACAGTCGGTACAAGTCGATTGCAGGTGGAGCATCTTTTTACGGTCAAAACTACGTATCAAAAGGGAAAAATACCCAGTATTTTAAGAAGTGGAACGTCATGAACGGATCATCGAACGTAGGTAGCGGTCAGTATATGACGAATATCCAGGGAGCCGAAAGCGAAGCGGCGGCACTGCGCAAAGGCTATACACAGATTATGGACAGCAGCCTTATGTTCTCCATTCCTGTTTATGAAAATATGCCGACGACAGCATGCAAAAAACCTTCCGGTGGGGATACGAATAATTATCTGAAGAGCCTGAAGATTGCAGGATATACGCTGACACCTGATTTCAGCATGTATACGACAAATTATGAACTGGTGGTAGATAAATCGGTTTCATCTGTAACCATCAGTGCGTCGGCAGACAGCTCTGAGGCAACGGTCTCCGGTATCGGGAAAATTACTTTATCATCGAACAATACAAGAGCAGCGATCGTAGTAAAAGCGGGAAGTGGCGAAATAAGAACTTATTATGTCACGATTTCCAAAGCAAATAACGGACAGACCAGCACGGAAGAACCGGTGCAGCCGACACTGGCACTCTCTGGCTACACACTAGGTGGAAGTGTTTACGGTGTGACTCCGGAAACCTCCTATACAAAGTTTAAGGGAAAAGTAGTGGTAAAAAATGGTACATTTGCAGTGCTTGACAGCTCCTCAAAATCTGTCACTTCGGGGAATATTGCAACTGGCATGACGTTAGCGGTTTACAACACGGCAGGCAAGAAAACGGCTTCCTATCCGATTGTAGTCAAGGGGGATATTAATGGCGATGGTAAGATCAATTCTGCAGATCCTCTGTCGATACAGAAACATATTATCAGAACAGCCCGCTTGAAGGATGCCTATCTGGAAGCAGCAGATATAAATGAGGACGGAAGAATCAATTCTCTTGATGTTTTGTACACACAAAAACATATTGTAGGAAGCTATAAGATTGGATAGAGGACGGGTTTAAACATGAATGAAAGAGTTGGACATTTTAATGAGGGAGTGGAATGCTTCGTCCACAGAAAGTCCTTGCAAAAGCAGGTGCGGACGGCATGTACTATTACCATGCTTTTTGTAATGCTGCTCACAGGTGTATTCTTTTCGGATACGGCTTATGGACAGGAAGCAGCCGTATCTCTTTCCGGCGGAGGTACTTACGAAAAAGACGATGTCATCACTCTGACTGTTAAATATACGGGAGGAACGTTTGGCTCTGCGACCGGTCGGATTACTTATGATTCAGATATACTGACATATCAGTCATGCTCTGGTGCAGAGGCTCATGGCAGTGGAGGCACGGTCGTCTTTAACATGAGTGATGGTACCGGAAAAAATTCCCTTCAGTGCAAGCTGAAATTTAAAGCAGCCTCAGCAGGAAAATCGACTGTAAAGCTGAACACATCCGATATTTATAATATTGACCTGACAGAAATGTCGGCATCGGATAAAAATGCATCGATAACGATAAAAAACACATCAAAGTCAGCGGCATCCAATGCGGACCTGGCATCATTAAAAGTTTCGGCCGGCGAATTATCTCCGGCATTTTCTAAGAATGTGACAGCATATACTGTAAGGGTCGGAAAAAACGTAGAACAATGCAGTATTACGGCTGTCAAGGAAGATAGTAAAGCGAAGCTTTCTGTTTCCGGCTCAGGAAAACTTTCTGTCGGCGATAATGTGCGAAAAATTATTGTTACGGCAGAAAACGGAAAAACGAAAACCTATGTTATTACGATCAATCGGGCTGCAAAGAATGGAAATACGGATACTTTGTCATCTGGTGGTAAAGATGGCAGTGATCCGGATGCCCAGGATGTACAGCAGACAAATGATATAGACAATCATGCACTGCTTGCCGACGGTAATGATACGAACACATTCCGGCAGGATACAAATGATCAGATGGGTGGAAAGTCGGCTTCCGGCATGGATCAGGCAACAAAATATCTGCTTGTCATTTTTGGAGTTACGCTTGCAGTATTGTTGATGATGATTCTTGTATTACGGGTTCGAATATTAAAAGATTCTGTGAAGAAAAGCAGCAGAATTGAGAGAAAGGGAAGAACAAAGAAAATATGATAGACGGACTTGATTTTTTTCGGGATCTGAATCTTATGTCAGTATCAGCCAGGCTGATACTTGCTACACTTTTAGGCAGTGTAGTAGGAATTGAGCGAGCAAACAAGAGATACGCTGCAGGAATCCGTACCTTTGCATTGGTGTCTCTGGGTGCGGCATTATCGACCATCATGGGTCTGTATTTTGCGCAGATGTCTCCGAATGCTGCGGATATCAGCAGGATTCCATCTCAGCTTCTCTGCGGTATCGGTTTCTTAGGTGCAGGCACCATCATCGTTACCGATCGGAGGCAGATCAAGGGCCTTACAACGGCAGCCGGGTTATGGGTAACGGCAGCAATGGGGATTGCTATCGGTGCAGGCATGATCGGAGCAGCGATTGTCTGCTTCTTTCTGATCCTGATTACCAATTACTATATGCACTATATGACTCGCTACGTGGAAAACCATACACGTATGATCGAGCTTTATATTGAACTGGAACATGATAAGATCAGAACTTTGATCGAATACATAAAAAAAGACGAAGGC